>DAOTWK010000437.1:0-1535 GCA_034435815.1 Anaerolineae bacterium
GTGGCGAAGCCACTGCGCCGCCAATATACCTACTGGGAGGTATCTATGCGGGTCATCATCATCGGCGCAGGGCCAGCCGGAGTGACGGTTGTGGAGACGATGCGTCGGCTGGGCAGCGATGCGGACATCGTGATGTTAACCGAAGAGCCCTATCCACCCTACTCCCCCGCCGCGATGGCCGCCTATTTCCAGACGGGCCATCCATTTCAGTTCTGGCGCGGCCGGGATTTCCCTCAGCGGATGGGCATAGAATACCGGTCGGGCACCCGAGTGGTGGGAGTAGAACCAGATGCCCACCGCGTCTGGCTATCCAATGGTGAGCCGTTGGTCTACGATAAACTGGTCATTGCCTCCGGCGGACGGCTCTACGCACCTGTGGAGGGCTCCGATAATCCGGGAGTGTATAACTTTAAATCCCTTTCGGCAGCCGAAAGCCTGATGGAACGGGTCCGGAGTGGCCAGGCGCGCGACGTTCTTATTGTGGGCGCCGGGTTCATCGGCATAGAAATCGCCCTGCTACTGGCCGATCTGGGTCTGAATGTGACCCTGCTGGTACGCTCGCGGGTGATGCGCGCAATGTTGGACCCCGAGAGCTCCGGAATCGTGGAGCGTCTGCTGGAGGCCCGGGGGATCCGCCTGATGCGCGGTGCCGACGCCGACGCGGTGGCCTTTGTCGGCGAGCCCCAAGTAAAGGCTGTGCAGATGCGCTCCGGCGCCGAGATGACGGCTGACCTGTTCATCGCCGCTACGGGTCTGCGGCCCAACGTGGATTTCCTCGCCGACTCGGGCCTGGCCTGTGACTTCGGACTGCTGGTGGACGAACGGCAACGGACCAGCCACGAGGATATTTACGCCTGCGGTGACGTGGCCGAGACGGTTGACCGACTGACCGGAGAGCGATACGTCCATGCCATTCTCCCCAATGCCATCCATCAGGGACAGGTGGTCGCAGGCAATCTGCTGGGTATGGAGATTGTCTACGAAGGCGCCGAGAGCATGAACAGCCTTAAGCATCTGGGACTGCCTGTTATCGTGGCCGGTCGTACTGACGGTCGGGAGGTTCGCTGGCAAAATGGACACGCGCTGCGCAAAATCTGGCTGCGGGATGGACGTATCAACGGTTTCTGCCTGGTCGGGGACATTCGGGCCGCTGGGATTTACCGCAGTCTGATGCTCCGCCGGGTAGACGTCAGCGCCTTTGAGAGTCGCCTGGCAGATCCCGCTTTCGCGGCACTGTGTTCAGTTCAAGCCGACTTGTTCTATACCCGCGCTACGGAGCATCTGAACGGCCCGTTCTCTGCCTCCTCACCCCCATCTGCACCGGCCCGGCCTGTCCTTGGACGCTCCTGAAGGTCGCCCGCCTTTCAGGCCCCCCGATGCCGGCCTTCTCCGCGCCAATGCGGCCCGCCCGGAGTTCGGCAAAAACGCCGTCGGGACCGGGATGACAGGCAAGCCATCGCCAATAACGGTCGGTGAGGAACTCTGCCCGATATTCTTGCAGGGATAAAATCGGGGCGGGCCGCGAAGGCGGCCCG
>DAOTWK010000438.1:0-1759 GCA_034435815.1 Anaerolineae bacterium
CCCACCAGGGCATAGAAAAGGGCGAGGGCCAGATTGTAGGCAATGGAGGGCATGATGCCCGTCAGTTTGGAAAGCGTCCCGACCAGGACAAATCCGAAGTAGTAGTAGTTAATGTAGCCGCCGGCAAACCAGGGGTTGTAGGGCGGGAACCAGGTGGATTTGATGACCGCGTTCAGGTAGGCGAAGTCCATCGGCTTCTCGCCCCCGACCACCGGATGCCAGAGGTCGGGGTTCTGAGCCCGTACCCAGGCCCAGAAGGCGTAGAGGGCTAGAAACAGGCCCTCGTACGCCAGAAGCAACGCCTTGGATCGGTGCAGGAAGTCCCGGAACTCGCCCCAGCGCCGCCAGACGACCAGGCCACCGGCCATTGCCAGGAGGAGAGCACTCAATGCGATGGTGCCGCGCGTGTTGGGCAGAATCCGCAGACTGGCGGCCAGCCAGGTCAAGTAGGAGACCGCCAGCAGGCCGACTGCGCGGGCAATACCATAGCCCCGGTCGGCCAGACCGGAGAGAGCCTGCCAGAGAACGGGGAAAGCCAGCCACCCCAACCCTCCTGCGACCAGGTACCAGACTACGGCCGCCAGGAACGAGGACCGATTCAGAGGACTCTTCAGGTCAAACATCGCCGACCAGGTCCCACCCGCTTGCTGCTGGGCCCAGATCTGCGCGTCCATAATGGGTCGCTGTTGCGTCTGGGGGCTTTCTCCGGATGGTATGAAGGGAAGCATCCGCCGCCACGTCTGCAGGGTCTCCTGCTTCGGGGTCACCCAGAGGACGTGATCCAGCAGGGAGGCCGGCAGCAACGCCTCCGCCCGTTCCCGCGAGTATGCGGCCGTTTTGCGGAAGATGAGGACGCGCGGGTGGTCGTAGACACTGAAGGCCTCCTCCGCCGGGGGCATAGGCACCGCAATGGGGGCCGCCCGGTACTGGTACGGGGCCTCCGGAACGGGGAACGGTTCCTCCGTATCCGGGAACTGGAAGGGGCCGAGGGCCGGATAGGAGGTGAAATCGGCCACCAGTTCAAAGCCCAGTTCGCCGCTGAACAGCGCGCGATAGTACGCAATGGTCAGCGGATACCGGGTGGGCAGCCGGACAATGGAGGCGTAGAGCCGGTTGGAGCCGATAATGATATAATCCGCCTCGTCCAGCCAGTTCAGCAGGTCCTCCCGCTTCTGGGGCGTATCGTCGTGGTAAAGTTGCAGGGTGCCGTCAGAACTGGTGGAGAGTCCCCGGTACATCCCGCCGAAGGGGTCTTTGCCGTCCACCCGCAGTGGAGGCGCCCAGTCCCAGTGTTCGGTAGCCAGGACAGAACCAGTGGGGACGTTCTGGAAAATCCAGCGGGAGGCCGCAACGCGGGTATGGGGCCGCCGGTAGACGGAGGTGAAGGCCAGGGCCCAGCACAATGTCGCGATGAGCAGTGTCACAAGGAGGAAGGGACCGCCCACCGACCATAGAACGGGCCGCTTCGCATGACCGCCGGCTGGATTCCGGACCCACAGACGGACCAGGAGCCAGGCCGCCAGGAGAGCAAAGGCCGGATAGACGGGGAGGAGATAACGGACAGACTTGACCCACTGGGTGCCCTGATACAGGAAATAGCCGGTGGCCCAGAGCCAGGGGAGGAGGACAGGCTCGGCCGCCAGAGCCGTCAGCCCCTTCCGCTGCCAGCGGCGAAGCAGATGAACGGCGCCCCACCCCCATCCGGCCCAGGCCGCCAGCCCCAGGGGTAAGCCCAGCCCCCAGAAGACCATGTTGACCC
>DAOTWK010000439.1:0-11949 GCA_034435815.1 Anaerolineae bacterium
CTGCGAGCGGGTGATTTTCACCGTCACCGGGGAACTGGGGGAACTAAACCGGGAGGGGAACGGTATAGAGGACCTGGCGGGTTAACGGAACGGTGCTGCGATGGCGCCAGAATTTGCGGCGGGCCGAAGGGCCGCCGCCGCAACATCTTATTCCTCCAACTCAACGGCCATTGCCACCGCCTCGCCGCCACCCAGGCAAAGAGTCGCCAGACCACGACGGAGCCCTCGTTGCCGGAGGGCATAGATGAGGGTCACCAGCACTCGCGCGCCGGAGCAGCCAATGGGGTGTCCCAAGGCAATAGCGCCCCCATTCACGTTCACCCGCTCCCAGGGAAGGCCCAGTTCTTTGCCATCGGCAACCACCTGAGCCGCAAACGCCTCGTTGACCTCGTAGAGATCGTAATCGTTCACCGAGGTTCCCGTCTTCGCCCAGAGTTTGCGGACAGCAAAGATGGGCGCTGTGAAGATTTTCAGTGGCTCTACAGCCGCCTGCGCGTACGCAACGATACGGGCCAGCGGCCGCAGGCCCAACTCCTCCGCCTTCCCCCGACTCATCACCACCAGCGCCGCCGCACCGTCGGTGATGCCCGGAGAGTTGCCCGCCGTCACGATTCCATCCGGCTGGAAGGCCGGCTTCAGGCGAGCCAGCGCCTCCAGCGAGGTATCCCGTCGGGGGCACTCATCGGTGTCAAAGAGAATCGGGCTCCCCTTCGGCTGAGGCACCTGCACCGGGACAATCTCCTCCTTAAAGCGCCCCTCATCTATGGCCGCGATGGCCTTCATGTGGCTCCTGTAGGCATACTCGTCCAGTTCCTGGCGGGTTAGACCATATTCGCGGGCAATCCACTCGGCCGCGTTGCCCATATGCCAGTCCTGGAACGGACACCACAGGCCGTCGTGGACCGTCGCGTCCACCAGTTTGCCGTCGCCCAGGCGATAGCCAAAGCGGGCCTGCTTCAGCATATACGGGCCGTTGTTCATGCTCTCCATGCCGCCGGCCACGAAAACATCGCCATCGCCGGCCGCGATCATCGCCGCTGCCATCATGACTGTCTTAAGACCAGACCCGCAGACCTTGTTGATGGTCACTGCGCCGACGGTGTGGGGAAGACCGGCCTTGATGGCCGCCTGCCGGGCCGGGGCCTGCCCCACCCCGGCCTGGACCACGTTCCCCATCAACACTTCCTCAACCATAGCGGGGTCTATGCCGGCCCGTTCTACGGCCGCGCGGATGGCCACGGCTCCCAGTTCGGGCGCCGAAAGGGGGGCCAGCGTCCCCTGGAATCGCCCGATAGGCGTACGGGCTGCGGAGACAATCACGGGTTCGCGTGCGTGGTTGGTCATGGCTTCCTCCAGGTCGTAGATGAATTCGGTAAACTGGCGGGGGAACCCGGCCGGACGGTTTCCGCGTATCCCCCAACTGTTTCAGCACCCTCCACCCTGTGGGCCAGTTCGGTGGCCGCCGTCGCCAGCCCGATAATGAGCCAGAAGAGCGTCGCCGAATGATGAAAGTCCAGGTTGAAGAAATAATGGTCAAAAATTCCCCCCACCAGCGCGCCGATGACGGCCGCGTGAAGCCCCCACCACAGGGGTTCTAAGGTCGCCATTGTCCCCTCTTCCTGAGCATCACCCGCTCCGCGCCGGAAGCAAGCGCGGGTACGCCAGAAGCGAACCAAGAAGACCCCCATCACCGCCATGAAGGCCGTCAGCCCGACCAATCCGGTCTGCTCGGCAATCATCAGGTAGAGGTTGGAGACTCCGATGTACGTATCCACATCGGGGGAGCCCGCAAAGCCCACACCCAGCACCGGGTAGCGCATAATCAGGGTAATGGCATCTTTGTACTCTCCAAAGCGCATCTGCGTCGCCAGGTCTTCTCCCCGAATACCGGCGATGAAATGCGCCACGAGCGTTTGAGTTTGGGGAAGCAGCAGGAGGAGAACCCCAGCCGCCAACAGTAGCCACCACAATTTCCGGTACCGGAGCGTCGCCACCACGATGAGGGCCACCCCGGCGCCAGCGATGGAGCCCCGGGAGATGGTCAGTCCCAGGCAGAGGGCCAGAGCACCCAGGATGGGTATCAGGTAGCGCCGCCGAATCAGAGGACGGCGGGCAAAGATTTGGGGGACAGCCAGGGCGAGGGAGAGGTTCATCAGACTGCCCAGGATGTTGGGGTCCACCGAAGTGGCGGTGGCCCGCTGAGGGAGAGTAGGGTCATCCTGGATGTATCGCAGGACGCCGGGCCCCGAAGGGTAGCCCAGGACCCGCAGTGCCGAGAGAGCGCGGATAGCCCAGTCGTCCGGGATGGCATAGAGAAGAATGCCCAGGACCGCCTCGGCGAACGCGCAGAGGATGAGAGCCCGCACCAATCGCTCCAGCCGCCCCGTATCCTGCACGGTGTTAACCACCAGGAAGAAGAGCAAAATGCTAAGGAGAATCTCGGCAAAATGGCGGACAACGTAGGATGTCAGCGGGGCATGGCCCAGACCGAGGACAAAGGCAGTCAGCGCCAGCAGCAGAAACAGCAGTACCGGCCCGCCCAACCCGGTCGCGGTGAAGGAGCGCTCGCTATCGGTCATCCAGCGAAGCGCCCAGACAACGAAGAGCATCCCCAGAGCGGCGTCCAGGAAGGTGGGGCGAAAGCCGATGTCGAAGGGGAAAGAGGCAAAGGGGAGCAGGCAGATGGTGCCAATGACGGCCCAGTACGCGATTTCTATATTCTGCAACATCCACAGGGCCAGCACCAGGGCAACCAGTCCGGCCGCCGCCAGGAGCGGCCCGAATTCGGCCAGTAAGTACCCTCCCCCCAGGGCCGCCGCCCCGGTCAGCAGGAGAATACCCAATCCTTTCAGCAGATTTCTTACCTGTCGGGCCTGTAACATTTTCCCCGTTAAAACAGCATCTGCTGGCGGGCAGCGGGCAGGGTCTCCCCACCGGCCACCCGATGAGCCCAACGAATGGGTTCCGGTAACCGGACTGTCGGAGCGCAGGCCAGCACCAGTTCCACAGCCGTCTCCAGGTCCACCCGGTGGCCAACGGAGACGTAGACCGGCTGAACGCCCGTCTGGGTGCGGAGGACGGCGCCGATGACCTCATCACCATCCCAGAGAGGCACCCAACTACCCCGCTGAGGCGGAGGCTCCTCGTGCTCCCCCCACAGGCGAGATTTGGCGCAGCCGATACTGGGCCAGTCCAGCAGGATGCCCAGATGAGTCGCCAGGCCCATCCGGCGTGGGTGAGCCAACCCTTGCGCGTCAAAGATGAGGACGTCGGGCTGGCCCTTCAGCCGCTCCAGCGCCTCCAGCACCGCCGGCCCCTCCCGAAAGGCCAGAAGGCCAGGAATGTAGGGGAACGAGGCCGGCACCTGTGCTGTAGCCGCTTCTACCGGGGAAAGGTCCGGGAAGGAAAGGAGCACGACTGCCGCCCGGGCAACTTCATCCTGGATGTTGACATCCACTCCGGCTACCCATCGGGGGGATGATGCCAGGGGGACAATTTGCACCCGGGTCCGCAGCCGTTCCTGGAGCGCGCGGGCCTCGGCGGGAGAAACATCCCAGGGATGGGTGAAATGAGGCAACAGGGCCATCGTTATCGGGAAGCAATGTGTTGGGCCAGATGGCGAAACTGAATCGCCACCAGACTCTCCGGCTGCATCATCACCATCGGGGTCCCCTGCTCTGCGGACTGGAAGGCCAGTTCGGGCGCTGGCGGAATGACCACGACAATCTCCCGCTGAAGGAACTCCTCCACCGTGTCCTTACTCGGGGTAGTGGAAGCGGGCGCCCGGTTGACCAGAACAACCCCTTGGCGATGTCGACCAACCTCCAAAGCATCCAGCGCGGCCAGCAACGTCTGAGTCAGCAATAGGCTGATCCGATGGGGTTCTACCACAATCATCACATAATCCAGGATGCGCAACAGAGCCTGGTTGGCCAGGTCCAGTCCGGTCCCCATATCCACCAGCACGTAGTCTACCGCCTCTACCAGAGAGCGGACCATTGCCTCGGCGTGGGCGGGCGTGAAGGACTGGATGGTTCCCCGGGGATCAGGCAATCCCCCCAGAACCAGCACACCGGACACATGGCGGTCGGCATGGGTCAGAATGGCATCAGCGCTCAGCCCCTGAGGGTCCCGCCCGGCCAGAACCTGGAGACCCTGCTGGGGACGCAAACCCATCTGCAGAGCAAGAGAAGACGAGCCCGTATGGGCATCCAGTAATACGACCCGCTTCCCCGAGGCCGGCCCCCGGATCAGGGCGATGGAGAGATTGATTGCCAACGTACTGGTCCCCACGCCGCCTTTGCACCCCAGAAAGCCGATGCTTTTGCCGCGCGGGGCGCGCACGGACGGCCCCAGACGGGCTGCGCGAGATATCAGGGCCTCTATCCGGGTGACCAGTTCCGCTGGATGGACCGGCTTGACCAGATATTCATCGGCGCCAGCCTCAAAACCGGCCACCTTGTCGGTAATCTGCCCGCGGGCGGTCAGCATGATGATGGGAATAGCGGCCGTGCGCTTGTCGGCCCGCAGCCGCCGAGCTACCTCATAGCCGTCCATACCGGGCATCATCACATCCAGGAGCACCAGGTCGGGGGATTCGCTGACCGCCTTGTTGAGGGCCTGGAGTCCACTTTGCGCGGCAACAATCTGATATCCCCGACTCTGGAGCATCAGCCCGATCAGTTTCAGGCTCTCCAAGTCATCTTCTACAATCAGAATTTTTCCAGGCATAGCAGGGTATCCTTATAACCGCCCGGCTACTCTCTCCAGCAACTTAGGGTTTTGCGGCGGCCCTCCGGGACATCGCCTCCCAACCCGCTCCACTTAAGCAATCTCTGATGACAGCAGATAGAGCCGATGCTCCCGAATGTACGACTCCACTCCCGAAGGGACCAAATAGCGGACCGGCAACCCTTCTCGCACCCGTCGACGCAGGTCGGTGGCAGAGAGGTCCAGGCGAGGTGCGTCCAGCCAGACCACCCGTTCCCGGATACCGGGGACCTCTCGCTCCAATCTCTCCAGGTCGGCAGTCCAACCGGGCCGTTCCATCACGGCCAGGATGGCCTGGCAGATAATTCCTGCCGGGTCGCGCCAGGTCGGAAATTCGGCCAGGCTGTCGCTTCCCATCAAAAAGTAAAACTCGGCCCCCCCAAACATCCCCCCCAGCATGGCCAGCATGTCCACCGTGTAATGCGGGCCGGGCCGGTCCAGGTCAACGCGAGAGAGGACGAAAGCCGGGTTATCCGCAATGGCGGCCCTCACCATTGCTGCCCGGTGGACGGCCGGGCTGAGGGGATAGCCGGGTTTGTGGGGCGGATCACCAGCGGGGACGAAGAGTACCCGGGCCAATCCCAACTGGACGCGCGCCGTCTCCGCCAGGGCCAAATGACCGTAGTGCGGAGGGTCAAATGTGCCGCCCAGAACACCGAGACGGAGGGGATTACCACCCGTCAATGTACTTGGCCCACTCCTGATTTTCCCGCAGATAGGTGCTGAAGAGGTATCGGGCAGTAGGGCGGGGTTCAAAGGGAGGCCGCAAGAGCGTCATCCGGGCCTCTTCCAGCGTGCGGCCCCCCTTGCGCCGGTTGCACTGGGGGCAGGCCGCCACCAGGTTCTCCCAGCAATGCTCGCCTCCCCGATGACGCGGGACCACATGGTCTATCGTCAGATTGGCGGTCTCGCGGCCGCAGTACTGGCAGCGGTACTCATCCCGCCGCAGGATTTCCCGCTTGGTCAGGCGGACGCGCGGCGCGGGCCGGCGCACGACGAAGGCCAGGCGAATTACCGACGGCCTCTCATAGACAGTGGAGACAGTACGGATGAAGCCGCGACCGTTCTCCACCACCACGGCCTTTCCGGAGAGAATCAGCCCCATAGCCCGCTTTGTCGTGCAGACATGCAGGGGTTCGTAGTTGCCGTTCAGCACCAGCACCGGCCGGTTCATCCTCGTCCTCCATTGCCACAAGTATAGCACAAATGGCGAATCCGTCAATCTGGACGTTGTGGCAGGAGTGTTGCAGTTGGGTGACGTTTCGCTATAAAGAGAACATCTCCCGCCAGACGGTGACCGTCTCCAGAAAGTCCCGGTCTATCTCCACGCCAATGCCCGGCCCTTGCGGAACGTCTATGGTACCATCTGGGTTGAGACGGAAGGGCGGAACGACCACATCCCGTTCATAGTAGCGGTCGCTGGCGGAGACGTCGCCGGGGAGAGTGTAGTTGGGCAGACTGGCGATGGCGACGTTGTGGGCTCGCCCGACACCCGTCTCCAACAATCCGCCGCACCAGACCGGCACTTTCCACTCCTGGCAGAGGTCGTGGATGCGGCGGGCCTGGGCCAGACCCCCCACCCGGCCCGGCTTAATGTTGATGATGCGGCAACTCCCCAATTCCAGCGCCGCCCGTGCGTGGGCTGGGGTAGGGATGGATTCGTCCAGGCAGATGGGCGTCCGTAGCCGACGCTGGAGCAGGCTGTGCTCGTAGAGGTCGTCGGGGGCCAGCGGCTGTTCTATCATCAACAGGTTCCACTCGTCCAGCGCGGCCAGATGGCTGGTGTCCGCAAGAGTGTAGGCGGAATTGGCGTCTGCCATCAACGGCACCGTCGGCCAGCGACGCCGCAGTTCCCGCACCACATCCAGGTCCCATCCGGGCTTAATCTTCACCTTGACCCGCCGATACCCCTGGGCCAGGTACCCCTCCACCTGCTCCAGAAGTTCGGGAAGCGTATCCTGGATGCCCACGCTGACACCGCTCATAATGCGGTCCCGCACGCCGCCCAAGAGCCGCGCCAGGGGGACTCCCTTCTGTCGGGCCTCCACATCCCACAGCGCCTCCTCCAGCCCGGTTTTGGCCATCGGATGGCCGCGCACTCGCCCCATCCGGGCGAAGGCATCCGCCGCGCGCTCTATCTCCTGACCCAACATCATCGGGATCAGGAAATCTCGCAGGATATGCCAGGCCGTCTCTACGGTCTCCGCCGAGAACCAGGGGCCATCTTCTACAGGGGACTCCCCCCACCCTTCCACTCCGTCGGCCCAGATGGTGACCAGAACGGTGTGACGCTCCTGGGTGCGGTGAAAACTGGTCTCAAAATGCCGCTTCAGAGGCAGGCGAACGTAGCGAATCTCTATCTGCTCAATGCGCATAGGCCATTCCCGTCAGCCCTGGGTCTTTGTGTCTCCGTGTATTTGTGGGAGAACCATTCCCTACACGCGGATCCGTTGCCAGGCGCCACTGCGGAAGCGTAATCCCAGCATCAGGGCGCGGACGCTCATATCCAGAATCATTGCCGCCCAGATGCCGGGAAGGGACAGACCCGCTGCGATCCCCAGGAGCCAGGAAAGGGGCAGGCGGACCAGCCAGATGGGCAGGGCCTGGGCCAGAAGGACGTAGCCAGTATCTCCAGCACCGCGCAGCGCGCCGGAGAGAACAAAGTACCAGGCCAGCGAGGGCTGGATAAAGGCACAACCCCGAACCGCTATGGCCCCCTGGGCAATCACATTCGGGTCGGAGGTGAAAAAGCGGACCAGCGGTTCCGCCAGGAAAAAGGCGGCCACCCCTCCGCTGCACATCACCGCCAGCGCCAGCCATGAGGCGGTCATCGTGCAGGCCGCCGCCCTCTGAGGGGACTGACGTCCCAATTCCTGCCCCACCAGGGTTGTCGCTGCAACGGAGAAGGCAAACCCCGGCGTGAAGGCCACCGAGAGCAACTGGATGCCCAGTTGGTGCCCGGCATAGGCGGCGGTGCCCAGACCAGTCACCACAGAAGCCATCACCACCTGAGCCAGCCGCATCAATCCCTGCTCGGCCCCGCTGGGGAGCCCAATGCGCAGCAATCGCCAGGCACGAGCCGCGTCCAGCCGCAACCCAGCCCGGGAGACCCGCAGTCCGCCCGCAGCCCTTCCCCTCAAGAGGGACCGCACAACCAGTATCCCGCCAACGGCCGACCCCGCCGCTGCGCCGATACCGGCCCCCAGGACACCCAGGGCCGGCAGCGGGCCGATGCCGTAGACCAGGCTCCACGACAGGAACGCATTGACCACATTGACCACCCCCATAATGACCATCGGAGTACGAGTATCCCCTGCCCCCCGGATGGTCGCGTTGCCCACGTAGAGCAGAGCCATCAGCGGCATCGTCGTTCCCACCGCCAGCAGGTAGAGCCGACCGGGGGCCACCACATCCGGCGCGCCACCCAGCACCCTCAGCATCCAGCCGCCCCAGAAAAGGCAAGGGACCGCCGTCAGGGCCCCGACCGCCAGTGCCAGGAGCAGTGACTGCCCGGCGAATGCCTCTGCCTCCTGTTGCTCTCCGGCACCGATAGAGCGGGCAACCAGCACCGTTCCTCCCACTCCGGCCGCGCTGAAAAACGCGTTCAGAAGCATCACCAGTTGTGAACTCAGGCCTACTGCCGCCAGCGCTGCCGCGCCCAGATGGCCCACAATGTAGGTATTCACCAGCCCCACCGCCGTCCCCAGCATCTGTTCCACAACAACGGGCCATGCCAGGTTGAGGACCTGAAAGGTAATCCCCTGCCGCTGCAAGGCAGGCTTCCTTGCCATTCGTTTGGTCAACAGAACTGTACCCATAGACGCCTCACCCTTTGCTCCAGTATACCGCAGATGGAGAAAGGGGCAAGCCAGCCACTGATTGACCTGTTGACAAACCCTCCTGCGCGCAGTACAATGACTGCACTATTGATACGCACCATATTCATCCACTTTCGGGGGCATCCAACCGGCATGACTTTACGAAATCCAACCCTCTACGGCGGCATTGAGGCTGGAGGCACTAAATTTGTCTGCGCGGTCGGCACGGGGCCCGACGACCTCCGCGCCGAGGTCCGCTTTCCCACCACCACCCCCCAGGAGACCATCCGCCGGGTTCTGGATTTCTTCCAGGGACAGCAGGAGCGACTGGGAGGGACCATTCGGGCTGTCGGCATCGCTTCCTTCGGCCCGGTGGACCCGAACCCCGCCTCGCCGACCTTCGGCTACATCACCTCCACCCCCAAGCCCGGCTGGCAGAACGTGGACCTGGCAGGCGAGATTGGGCGTGGCCTGAACCTGCCCGTCGGGTTTGATACCGACGTCAACGGCGCGGCCCTGGCGGAGGGGCTCTGGGGCGCCGCCCAGGGGCTGGATACGTTTATCTACCTGACCATCGGGACCGGCATCGGCGGCGGAGGAATGGTCGGCGGGCGATTGATCCACGGCCTGCTCCATCCGGAAATGGGGCACATCCGCATTCCCCATGACCGGCAGGCCGACCCCTTTGAGGGCTGTTGCCCCTACCACGGCGACTGTCTGGAAGGACTGGCCTGCGGCCCGGCTATTGCGGCGCGCTGGGGCGCGCGGCCAGAGGACCTGCCGGCCGACCATCCGGCCTGGGCGCTGGAAGCCCACTACCTGGCCCTGGCCCTGGCCAATTTCATCTGTACCCTCTCGCCCCAACGCATCATCCTGGGCGGTGGAGTGATGCGGCAATCCCACCTCTTCCCCCGCATCCGGGCCGAAGTGCCCCAACTGCTGAACGGCTACATCCAGGCCCCCCAAATCCTGGACGAAGAGGAGATGCAGAAATATATCGTCCCGCCTGCGCTGGGGGCGCGGGCCGGCGTCCTGGGCGCCATCGCTCTGGCCCGCCAGGCCGCCGATGCACTCCAATAGATTCTGCGGATTCTGCCGATTCCCCATGCCCAGATTCCAGTTAGTCTCCGAATTTCAACCCACCGGCGACCAGCCGGAAGCCATTGCCGCGCTGGTGGAGGGACTCCGTCGCGGCTATAAGCACCAGACACTACTGGGAGCCACAGGCACTGGAAAGACGTTCGTCGCTGCCAGGGTGATAGAGGCCGTCCAGAAGCCCACCCTGGTCATCTCCCACAACAAGACCCTGGCCGCCCAACTCTACGCCGAGTTCCGCCAGTTCTTCCCCCATAACGCCGTGGAGTATTTCGTCTCCTACTACGACTACTACCAGCCCGAGGCCTACCTCCCTCAATACGACCTCTACATAGAGAAGGACGCCGACATTAACGAAGAGATTGACCGCCTCCGCCTGGCGGCGATGTCGGCAGTCTTCTCCCGCCGGGACGTCATCATCGTCGCCTCCGTCTCCTGCATCTACGCCATCGGCGATCCGGAGGAGTGGGGACGGGTGACGCTGCGGCTGGCCCGAGGGGAGCGCCACCGCCGGGAGACCGTCCTCCGCCACCTGGTCAGCATCTACTACGAGCGCAACGACCTGGAACTGGGCCGGGGCCGTTTCCGTGTGCGCGGCGACACGCTGGAGGTGATGCCCGCCCACAGCGAGACCGCCTACCGCATCGGTTTCTGGGGGGACGAGATTGAGCGCATCACCGAGATCCATCCCCTCACCGGCGAGGTGCTGGCCGAACTGGAAGAAATTCACATCTTCCCCGCCAAAGCCTTCATCACTCCGGACGAGAAACGGGAGAAGGCCCTGGCCGACATTGAAGCGGAACTGGAGGAACGGCTGAAGGAACTGCGCGCGCAGGGGAAACTCTTAGAAGCCCAGCGGCTGGAACAGCGCACCCGCTACGACATAGAGATGATCCGCGAGGTCGGCTACTGCGCGGGGATTGAGAACTACTCCCGTCATCTCCAGCAGCGACCGCCCGGCTCCCCGCCTTGGACACTGATGGACTACTTCCCCGCCGACTACCTGCTCATCGTGGACGAATCCCATATGACCATCCCGCAGATTCGGGGGATGTACAACGGCGACCGGAGCCGAAAAGAGACGCTGGTGGAATACGGCTTCCGGCTCCCCTCCGCGCTGGATAACCGCCCCCTGACCTTTGAGGAGTTTGAGGCCCGGGTCAACCAGGTTATCTACACCTCCGCCACCCCGGGCCCCTATGAACTGGAGAAGAGCCAGCAGGTGGTGCAGCAGATTATCCGGCCCACCGGCATCGTGGACCCCGAAATCATCGTCCGCCCGGCGAAAGGGCAGGTGGACGACCTCATCGGGCGTATCCGGGAGCGGGTGGAGCGGGGAGAACGAGTGCTGGTCACCACCCTCACCAAACGCATGGCGGAGGACCTGGCAGATTACCTGCGGGAACTGGGTATCAAAGTCCACTACCTCCACAGCGAGGTACAGACCATAGAGCGGGTGGAGATTCTGCGGGACCTGCGCATGGGCGTCTACGACGTCGTCGTGGGCATCAATCTGCTACGGGAGGGGCTGGACCTACCGGAGGTGAGCCTGGTGGCGATTCTGGATGCGGATAAGGAAGGCTTCCTGCGCTCTGATACGGCGCTTATCCAGACCATCGGGCGGGCGGCCCGCCACGTCCACGGCACCGCCGTTCTCTACGCCGACCGCATCACCGACTCTATGAAGCGGGCGATAGAGGAGACGGAACGTCGCCGGGCCATCCAGATGAAGTACAACCAGGAGCACGGCATCACCCCCGCCACCATCGTCAAAGAAATCCGCGACCTGACCGACCGGGTGCGCGCGCAGACGGCCCGGGAGCCCCAGATGCCCGTCACGATGATGCCCAAAGATGACCTGGCGCGGCTGATTCGGGAACTGGAGAAGGAGATGCGGAAAGCGGCGGAGGAACTGGAGTTTGAGAAGGCGGCCATACTGCGGGACCGCATCTTTGAGTTGCGGCAATTGCTGGCGGAGAAGGAGGAACGGGTCCCGCCCTGGGAGCGGGACCGGCGGCTGGCGGCCTGATCAGGGGAATTCGGGCGCACAATCCGAATTGCCCGACCCCAAAAGAGCGGCTGAAGTGCCAGTTGGGGCGGAGTGTGGCCTGCCCGTTGCCCCGCTCAAACCGGTGGTGATTCCAGAAGAGCTGCAACAACGGCATCAACCACCGAGTCATCCCCCAAGGAGAGATGTAAAGACCCCAGCCATCCGGAAGAATCTCCAGCGACAGCCGGTCTTTAATATCACGGGCGACTGCCGGGG
>DAOTWK010000440.1:0-5556 GCA_034435815.1 Anaerolineae bacterium
ACCGCACAAAGATAATGACTATACGAAAAACGCTGACTTGACAGAATTTCCACCCCGCATTATAATAAGCCCGCCCGGTCCAGAAGACCGGGCTATAACGTGCATGGGGGAAGCGAATGAAACTAACGAACTCCGAAGTCCAACCCACATCTATCGCTGAACTTCGTCCCAAAATGCGGCTGGAAGGTGTCGTTCGCAAAGTGGAACTCTACGGCGCCTTCGTAGACATCGGCCTGGAGCGGGATGGTTTAATCCACATTTCCCAACTGAGCGACAAGCCCGTCAGCCGGGTCGCCGACGTGGTCCGGGAGGGCCAGAAGGTCACCGTCTGGGTCACACAGGTGGACCCCCGCCAGGGCCGGATCGCTCTGACGCTGGTCAAGCCTCCCGACGTGGAGTGGAAAGACCTGGAAGAAGGCCAGACCTATACCGGCCGGGTCGTACGGGTAGAGCGGTACGGGTTGTTCGTAGACATCGGGGCCGAACGCCCGGGCCTGCTGCACGCCAGGGAGATGGGGAAATTCAACCGCCCGGATATGTACCGCGTGGGGGATGAAATTGATGTACGCATCCTGCAACTGGACCGACGCAAGAAGCGAATAGACCTGGCCCTGGCGGAGACGGAGATGCCCCCAGAGGAGCGAGAAGAGCCCCTCCCCAGCCCAATAGAACTGGCCTTCCGTCGGGCAATGGAAGAGGCCCGGCGGCGGGGGAAAATGGTCCCCACTTCCGCAGGCAAAAGTCGCAAACGGCATCAGGCTGAACAGGAGGAAATTCTGAGCCAGACCCTCCGGCAGATCAGCCGATAAATCACAGAATCAGCGAATCAGCGCTCGCTGATTCGCTGATTCTGTGATTCTCTCAAAACGCCCCCAACTGGCAGCGAACGATGCGGATGCCCAGCGCCTCCGCCGTCGCTGAGACCTCCATTTTGGGAATACCCAGCACCTCGGCGATATCCCAGGCCACCCGGCAAGGCAGACGGCCCTCGCTTAATCCGTCCTGAATCGCCTGCGCCAGCTCTGGCTTTACCACTTCAGCGGGCCGGACGATTTTGTGCCGGCCTTCCGCTTTCGGCCCGTAGCCGAAGAGGCCCAACTGGCAGCGGTTCAGCCGGACTCCCATTTCATCCGCTGTCTGACCCACTGCCAGCGGCTCCACCCCCAGTTCCTCAGCAACCCGAAAGGCGGCCGCGCAGGGCAACATCCCCTCCGGGTCCAGATGACGGCGGATCGCCTCAACGATGCGTTCGTCCACAAATACCTCCTTCGGCTACAGGGTTTCCAGGAACTGCATCACCTGGTAATCCCATTCCCGGGTTTCCAGGGTCACCTCGGTTTGGCCCGACTCACAAAGAAGGGCCTGAACGACAACATAACCGCCCCCGCCGCTTAACCGGATGGAGCATTCGTCCTGGGCCTCCACGGTCAGGCCAAGACCAGGAGGACCGAAGAAGGCCAGCGCCCGCTCTAAGACCTTCTCCGGAGACCGGCGGGTCTCTTTGCTGTATCGGGCCATCCTACATCTCCTCCAGCGCCTTTAGAATCTCCCCAATGTCCGGCACTTCCCGCATCGGGTAGATTTTCTTGAAGCGCACGACCCCCTCGGCGTCCACGATGAAGACAGCCCGCTCGCTGAAGCCGTTTTTCTCCCGAAAGATGCCGTAGGCCTGGGCAACGCCGCCGTGGGGCCAGAAATCTGCCAGGAGCGGGGTCTCCCGGACGCCGATGGCCTCCGCCCACGCCTTTTTACAGGGGACGCTATCCACGCTCAGCCCCAGCGCGACCGCGCCCAGACGATCCGTTTCCTCCCGGTATTTCTCCAGGTCCTGCATCTGGATTGCGCAGACCCGCGTCCAGGCCAGCGGGTGGAAAGAGAGGAGGACTTTCTTGCCCCGCAGGGCGCTGAGGGTAACTTCCTGCTCGTTCTGGTCTTTGAGGGTAAAATCCGGGGCCACATCCCCGACCTCAACGGTTACCTTCTCCATAGCCGATCTCCTTTATTACGTTATGACTCTGCCAGCCGCGAAACCACCTCTATCCCCTGATGAATCATCTTGTGCACCGGACAATGGCGGGAAATCAGCAACAACTTCTGCCGCTCCTGCGGGCTCAGTTTGCCCCTGAGGACAATCTCCTCCACAATCTGCTCCCGATATTCGTCTATGGCTTCGCAGTCCCGGCAGTCGTCGGCAAAGACGCGCTCGTAGCCCAGCCGCAGTTCCACTTCCTGCAGGTCTACGCCGTGATGCTGGGCATAGGTGTGCAGGACGATAGCCGTACAGGTCCCCAAACTCGCCAGCAGCATCCCGTAAGGGGTCAGGTGGTAGATGTGCTCCACCGGATACAACTGCGGGTCCTCTGGACGGTGCGGGTCCGGGGCCAGGATTTCGGTCAGAAATTCCTGATTCTGGCGGACGATGATTTTCTCACTCATAGGACTCCTGTTGATTCACCGCAGGGAATGCAGAGGACGCAGAGAAACTTCCCAAAAACACAAAGTACACGAAGGAGCACAAAGGTTTTGTGGATCCTTCGTGCAACCTTTGTGCCCTTCGGGGTGAAAATCTCTCATCCGGCTATGGGCGCTGGGAGAGACGGCGAATCTGGGCCTTCAGCCAACGGGCATGCTGCATCTCGTCTTCCATGTTGTGGGTGAGCAATTCTACCGTCTCGTCGTCGTCCATAATCTCGGCGATCTGAGAGGCGTAGTCCCGGATGGCCTGCTGCTCCTCGGCCAGTTCCAGCCGCAGCATCTCCACTGGGTCCGCCTGGGCAGTGGCCGCACCGACAGCCCGCCCGGTCACCGTCTCCAGGCCGCCGGGCTCAGCGGGCGTGCCACCCAGGGCGCGGATGCGGTTGGTCAGGTCGCGGGCATGCCGCTGCTCCACCTCCAGAATGGCGCGAATGCCCTCGCTCAGCGGGTCATCCTGTAGCGCCCGCGCGTGGGCGGCGTAAATCTCTATCGCGGCCAATTCGGACCGTAGATCGTGGTTCAGAAACTCCAGGATTCGCTCCCGAGTCATTGCTCCACCTCCTCGCTCACAAACAGGACCGGAATCGTTGACCGACGCTGCACCCGGGCCGGGATGTTGCCCTGAAGCCAGCGGCTCAAGAGCGACCTGCGCAGGTTGGGGAGGACGATGAGGTCGCAATGGGACTGAGCCGCGTATTCCAGAATCGCCTCGTCCTCTGGCCGGGTGCTGAAGAGGACGGTCGTCCGGACAGGGATGCCCCGTTCCTGCATCTGCGCTTCCAGGCGGTGGAAGTATGCCTCCGCCTCCTCTTTACGCCGGGCACCCCGGGAGCCAACCTCCACCTGTATCTGCTGGAAGAAGTGTTCATCGGAAGAGACGATGGGGATGACGTGGACCAGGTGGAGTTCGGCGTTCAGGGTAGAAGCCAATTGGGCGGCATGCCGGAAGTGAGCCTCCTGCCCGCCCTCCCGCTCCAGAGGGACCAGAATTCGCTGATACATACGGCACCTCCTAAAGATAAAGCGGAACGACTGCTACCAGTTGCGCTACCTCATCATCTCCAGCCGGCGGGCCAGCAGGTCGTCTATCTCTGCCAGGACCTCCGGCGGGAGGATCCAATCCGCCGCCGGGGCCGTCTGCTCTATCTGGTCGGGCCGCCGCGCGCCCACAATAGCCCCCGTCACCTCCGGACGGCGCAGGGTCCAGGCGATGGCCAGCTGGGAGACAGTCCGACCGTACCGGGCCGCGATGGCCTTCAGGCCCTCCACCAGCATCAGGTTGGCGCTCAATTCCGGCTCCCGGAGGTGACCACTGTACTTGCTGCGCCAGTCATCTTGGGGAAGGGAGGCAGCCCACTCTCGGGACAACTTCTCCGTCAGCACGCCGGAGGCCATCGGGCTGTAGACGATGACGCCAATGTTATGGGCCGCGCAGAAGGGAAGAATCTCGGCCTCAATGTCCCTCCGGAGCATGTTGTACGGCGGCTGGAGGGATGCGATGGGATGGATAGGCTGGATGCGCTGCATCTGCTCCACGCTAAAGTTGGAGACGCCGGCGTAGCGGATTTTCCCCTCCCGGACCAGGTCGGCGATGGTCGCCCAGGCCTCTTCTATGTCCTCGTCGGGGTTGGGCCAGTGAATCTGATAGAGGTCAATGGCGTCCACCCCCAGCCGCCGGAGGCTGGCCTCCACCTCTTTGCGGACGCTCCAGGCCTTCAGACGCCCATAGGGGGTGGTGGTCCCTTCGTCCCAGACCAGGCCACATTTGGTGGCGATAATCACCTGGTCGCGCCGGCCACGGATGGCCTGGCCGACAATCTCTTCGGAGTGGCCCAGGCCGTAGACAGCGGCAGTGTCTATCCAGTTGATGCCCAGGTCCAGGGCCCGCTGAATGGTGCGAATGGAATCGGCGTCGTCCTGGGGGCCCCAACTGTAGGCCCATCCGCTGCCGCCGATGGCCCACGTCCCCAGGCCGACGGTGGTCAGATACAGGTCGGTATAACCCAATTTTCGGGTTTGCATCACATACTCCTTTCCGGCACTCGGTGCCAGGGCAACAGGGCAAAGAGCCAGAGGCAGCGAAGCCGCTACCCCCCCGGCCCATCCCCTACAGGAACCGCTCAAACCGGTCTCGCTTCGCCTTGCAGATCGGGCAGACGGCAGGGGGTTGCTCCCGCGCGCAGAGGTACCCGCAGACCCGGCACCGCCAGACGGGAAGAGGAAGTTCGGTGACGGAGACGGCGGGGGCACGGGCGGGCTGTTCCTGGGGCCGCTGGCCCTCCGGGGGGCGACGCTCTGGGATGGACTGCAGGGGTCGCTCCCCGCGCAGGACCTCCTCGGAGACGTAGAGGCCGCAGTAGCAGGCGCCCCACTCCAGGAGGTCTGCGTCCCGATAGTCGCAGGGGCAGATGATGTCCAGGTCCTTCTGCTTGTCGCCCGTCGCCAGGCGGCAGGGGCAGGCCCAGTAGCCGTAGCGGGCCTCGTTAATTAGCAGACTCTCCACCAGTCCCAGGGTGAATTCCTTATCGGGGTTGAGGTGATAACCAGCGGCCTCGGCCTCCTCGTATAACCGCTGATAGAGGGTCTCCACTTTCTCGCGCGGGATGTCACTCATAGCCCCAATGCCTCCTGAATCTCTTCGGGACGGTAGCCAATAATGCAACGCTTTCCGTCTATGACCAGAGTGGGGAAGGAAACGGATGGGTTCCAGCGGCGCACCTGTTCCACCGCCGCCTCCCGCTCCGCGCCTTGCAGCAGGTCCACGTAGACGAAGTCAAAGGCGACTTTGTGGGTCTCCAGAAATTGGCGGGTCCGTCTGCACCAGATGCAGGTAGAGAGGCCGTAGAAAAGGACGTGGTGTTGGTTGCGGGTTCCGGGTACACTTCCTCGGGCATCCATAGGCTACCTCTTGCTGGCAATCTGGGGGTCAATGTTGCCAGGGCCACCGCACTCGGGAGTGTAGCAGGTGGCATCCACGAAGATGCACTTCTCGCCGCAGGAGGGGCAGACCTCCGGGGGCTGCGCGGCCTGAAGGGTGTAGCCGCAGTTGGAACACTTCCACCAGGCTTTGGGTTCGTCCAT
>DAOTWK010000441.1:0-6513 GCA_034435815.1 Anaerolineae bacterium
AGGTCCTGCGGATGCCATTGGCCAGGCTGGCGCGGGGTCTCTTCCAGGCGTCCTTCGTATACGTCCAGTCGCCCCCGCCAGTGGGCCTGCTCCTCAGCCGGGATGTAGTAACTCCGACCGATGCGGAAGCGGTCTTCCAGGATCTCCTGGACGGTCTTCCAGGGCTGGGGAGTTTGCTTCAGCCGCTCCAGGGCAGCCAGGGGAATGCCCGCCCCGGCGACGCGCCGCAGGACCGGCGGGTCGCCTTCCAGGATGCTGATCAGGGCCATGTTGAAGCCAACGCTCTCCTGGACAGCGTAGGCTATCTCTTCCAAGACCTCTTCCAAAGGACGGTCGGAACGAAAGGCGCGGCTGACCTCCAACACCCGGCTCAACTGGTCGGTCCGTCGGTGGAGAAGGGAGGCCCGTTCCTGCTGTTCCCGATGCCAGCGAGCATTCGCGATGGCGATGGAGGCCTGAGCAGCAATCGTTTCAATGAACTGACGGACCTCAGCATCAAAGGCATCTACCCGGACGCTGAGCAAAGCAATAGCACCCGCCAGGCTTTCCCCAAACCGGATCGGCACCACCAGCGCGGAGCGGACATCGCTCCGGCCCAGCACCGGCCAGCCTGCCACATCCGCCCAATAGACCGTCTGCACTGAGTGTTCCAACTCTGCCAGAAGGCCCGAAGAGGGCATCTCTCGCAACTCCTGGCGGAGGGCTGCCTGTTCTTCCTCCAGGTAGCCGGCACAGAGGATTAACCCCCAGGCCCCGGATTCATCGCGCATCAGGATGGCCCCGTAGGGTGTATCGGCAATGCGCAACGACTCTTCCAGCACCAGCCGGAGAATTTGATCCGGATCAAAGGTGAGGCTCAGTTCTCTGGCGACCCGCTGCAGACCAGCCAGCGCACTCTGCTGCTTTCGCAGATGCTGGTCCGTCTGGGCATACAGGCGAGCATTCTCAATCGCGACCGCTGCCTGATCGGCAAATGTAGAGAGTAACTCTCGCTCCCCCTCAGTGAAGTGGTGAGGTTGGGAGAAGAAAACCGCCAGCATGCCGATGACCCGTTCCCCTACCCGAAGGGGAAGGTCAGCAAACGCCACAAACCCTTCTTCCTCCGCCAGCGGAGCAACCCGTCTCAGGGTCGGGTCAGCCGCCAGGTTTTCCACAATAATGGGTTGCCGGACGGCGACCGCATGGCCCCGCCCTCCAACTTCCACCGGCAGGACAGTGGAGCGGCGCACATACTCCGGACTCAGCCCATGGGTCGCGGCGAGCCGCAAAACTGACTCCTTCTCGTCCAGGACAAAAATAGCAGAGGCATCACAGCCAACGACTTCCAGAACCGAAGTTGCGATCGTCTGCAGAACCTGCGAAAGTGCCAGCGTGGAGGTCAGCGCGGTGGCAACGCGGGAGAGGATGGTCAATTCCAGAGCCCGACGGCGGGCCTCTTCATAGAGTCGGGCATGCTCAATGGCTGTGACCGCATACTGGCCGATGCGCTGAAGCAGAGCCAGGTCCCGTTCGGAGAAAGCAGCCGGGCGATAACTGATCAGTTCCAGCGTCCCAACAAACTCACCGCCGCTATCCAAGGGAATGCCCAGGTAAGAATGATAGGGGAGGTCGGGCCGGTCCAGTTTGGGCCGAATATCCTGGCGAGCCGAAATCTCGGGAATCAGGAGAGGCTGGCGGTGGCGGGCCAGCCACCCCGAATATCCCTCGTGGAGCCGGTAAATGGTGCCGACTTCAGCGTGGTAGGCATCCGCGTCCAGGGAACCCCGGGTCACCAGACAACGTCGGACAGAGTCCCAGAGATTGATTTCCGCCATATCAAAGTCTATCAGCCGCCGGGTAGAAGTCAGAATGTTCCGTAGGATCACCCCCAGTTCCAGGCTGGCGATGACAGTGCGGGCGATTTCTTCCAGGATAGCCAATTCTTCGGAACTGGGCGCGAGGGAAGAGGCGGGAGATGCCCGGAGAGCCGATATCTCGCTCCGACGGTGGTCTCCGTTACGGCGCAATATTTTCAACCATTTCCGAATGGGGGTCAGCAACGGCATCTCTTCCATTCATCCCGCACAAGACAAACCCAGATTTCGCCGATCCAAATGTCTTCCCTGGCAATGATAGTAAGGTCAGCGGGGATTATCACCGCTTTCCATCCTGCACCCTACGGCAATCGCCGCTCCCGGCGCGCCGCTGCCGCCGCTTCGGTAATCTCCCGGATGTCGGTAAATGGACCATCGTCGCTGGAGATCGCTCCGATAGCCAGTTCCATCAGCCCCACCCGCTGCTCGTTCCCCTGATCATCCCGAATCACCAGGTAGCCCTGCTGGCGGGTCTTGAAATCATAATGGGTAACGATACCTTCGGAAAACCGCCGGGCCATATTCTGCGCCATCGGACGAATCAGCTCCTTCCGGGTGATCACCAGAAAATCGTCCCCGCCGATGTGACCGATGAAATCCTCAGGAGTTCCAATAGTATCAGCCGTATCGCTGAGAACCATTGCGGTATAGCGGAGCACTTCATCGGCCGCGACGAAGCCGTAGACCTCCTTGAAGGGCTCCAGGCGGTCTATGCCAATGTAGATGATCCCCCAGTTATCCCGGCGGAGCAACCGGCGCAACTGGTCCTCAATGAGGCGGGCACTAGGAAGGCCTGTGGTGGGATTGGTCAGGCTCTCATAGGTGGCACGCGCGATGGCGTTCTTCACCCGCAGCCGGAGTTCCTCTACATCAAACGGCTTGGTGATGTAGTCATCGGCCCCCAGTTCCAGCCCCTGGATTTTATCCGACCGCTCGTCCTTCTGGGTCAGGAAGATAATGGGGATGTGGCTGGTCCGCAGGTTGCTCCGCAATTGCCGACAGACCTCGTAGCCATCTATGTCCGGGAGCATGATGTCCAGAACAACAATGTTCGGCAACTGCTGGCGGCACATCTCCAGCGCGTCTCCGCCTCGTGGAGCCACGGCGACCTCGTAGCCCTGACTCTGGAAATAGATGCGGAGCATGTTGGAGATGTCAAAATCGTCCTCCACCACCAGAATTCTCGGTTTGCCCATATCTGCCTCCCCTATTCGTTGGTGGACACCAGGAAGCCTGTCCGGCGGTCAACCGCCAGGCTCATTCTGCAAAGCCCCTTTCGGGGGCTCAACAGCCTGAAGGGCTTGTTTTCACGTTTGGGTCTCTCTCTCCACTCCTGCACGCTTCGCCTCTCTCGCTCACCTCCAGCAGCGGAAGAAAGGCCCAGGCCAGTGGACCATTAAAGCGACAGGGCTCGTCGGTGCGCTGCGACCGTACGGATTCGCTCCGGCAAGAGCGGGCGGTCCAGGCAGTGCAACGGGGCCGGGCGGAATCCGTGCCGGGCCGCCATTTCCTGAATTTCCCGCACCCGCTCTATATCTAACTCCTTCCCAACAGTGTAATCCTCAAACCGGCCTTCCAGGGCCAGTGCAATGGTCTCGGCCATACAACCGAAGGTCAGCCCGGGCGGCAGGCCGTAATCAAACCCCAGCCCAATCCCGCCGGGGGTCTGGGCCAATCCACCGTCCACCACCAGCACGTCCTCCCGCTCCCGGTGGACCCGTATGGAGACATCCCTGGGGCGAGCCACATCGCAGACGACAGCCCCCGGCTTCAGGTGCTCCGGGAGGATGATGGGACGCCCCGCGCTGGTCGCGCTGAGCACTAAGTCAGCGGA
Source organism: Anaerolineae bacterium (assembly GCA_034435815.1). GTDB lineage: Bacteria > Chloroflexota > Anaerolineae > B4-G1 > DUEL01 > SpSt-77. Next base: position 3,688 of record DAOTWK010000441.1, read on the forward strand.
ACGGATCGCTGCGATGTCGGTGGCGACCTCCACTGGCCCGTTGGCCTCACCTAAGAGACGGGCCCGCATCTCTTGCAACACTTCGGCCCGGCGGCCCACCAGGAGCAGACGGCCCACCTGAGGGGCCAGCAGCCGGGCACAGGCCCCGCCGATGGCCCCCGTCGCGCCGACGACGGCAGCAGTGGCCCGATCCAGGTCAATGCCCACCTGAGCCGCCGCGTCCAGTAGCGCATGGACCGAAAGGGCGGCAGTGTAACTATCTCCGGTGGTCACCGGAATCTGCAACGCCCGGGCGACGGTCAAGCCGCCATCGCCCACCACGGAGGTATAGGCACCCAGGCCCAGAATGCGGGCCCCCAGCCGCTCTGCCAGACGCCCGGTCTGGATGATTTTCCGGTAGGCGACTCGGGCCGGCACCTCCAGCATTCGCCGTGCGGTGAGGGGGCAGGCCAGCAGCCATCCTTCCACCTCCCGGCCCGTCGCGGTGGAGCGAATGCCCCGGACATGGGAAAGCACCAGTGGGGGCCAGTAGAGGGAGAGAAAGTGAATGACCCTCACTGGCAACAAGCGAGCCAGGTTCGGATACTTCCGCGCCACGTCCGCCTTGGGGTCCAATGGGTGCAGGATGAAAGCAAACGAGTCCATTGTGGATTCCGTTGCGTACTCCGTATTGCGTGGTTATTCGCGCTCGCCCGCTTTCGGCCCCCGGATTTCATCCAGGCGCGGGTACAGGCGCGGATGCATCCGGGTAGCCCCAGGGATGCGATGGACATCACTCTCTTCGTAAGAAATGTTCTTCATCACCACCCGCCGCCGGGGCGAGGCCAGCAGGATGCTATCCGATTCTATCGTCCGGGCGGGATAGATAACCAGACCCGAACCAATGCGGCAGTGGTGACCGACGCATCCGCCCAGGACTGTCATGCCCGTTGGCTCCAGACGGTCGCCGCGCATGGCCCGCAGCGGGTTGGGAATCAGGTTAAAGTCGGTAAAGGTGGTTCCGGCGCCGATGAAACTGCTCCGCCCCACACACGCCAGTTGCAGGCATGTGTTCTGAGCGACCATCGTATCTTCCATCAGGACGGTTTCAAAGAGGGAGGCGCGAAAGGGCAGGAAGCAGCGGTCACTGATAACACTGAGCATCAAATGGCAACCGTCGGAGATGGTGACGTTATTGCCAATGACACAAATATCCACCACTGCGCCCGGCCCGATGTCCACGTTGTCGCCAATCACCGTCGGTCCCCGGATAATCGCGCTGGGGTCAATGGAACAATTCTTGCCGATTCGGACAACGGCGGACGAGGACAGGACCTGTTTTTGCTCCAGCAGAGCCCGCCAGAAGAGTTTCAGTTGCAGCCAGACATTCTCTTCAATCGCTTTATCCAGACGGGCCGCCTCGGCAAAGATACCGAAAATGATGTTGGCCAGCAAAACGTGAACCCACGACTCAATCGCCAGGAATGCTCGCGTGGGTACCTGATAGACCAGGTCGCCCAGGACATTGGACATATGGGTGGGGACCCGGTAGTAGCCCATCTCGCGCGGTTCGGTATGCATCACCAGGGGGCGGACCGTTTCCTCTATACCATGAGGGAAATACCACATATCCGCCACATAGAGGTCGCCCTCCCGGCGGATTGTCTGCTGGAGGGGAAGGGCATGGGCGACGATGGCTTTATCATCCAGAGGAAAAGCAACCTGACAGGCCTTGCCCAGTTTGCGGGCTTTCTGGATAAAGGCATCAATGAAAGGCTTATCAAAGAAGAGGTTCTCCCGATAGACCAGCGTCTCCACCCGCTCCGGCCCGATTTCGCTGAAGGAATCCACCTCCCGTTCCTGGGTGACGTACGGCGCCAGGAGGTCCCGCTGATGGAGCCAGAGGGGCTTATTCAGCACCCGCAATTCGCGGGCAGGCTCATTGAATGGATGGACAAATCTCCGGTCCTTCAGGATAATTTTCCGCATGAGGCTCCAGATTATCCACCTTTCCGCGGGTTTCACCTGCGGGAAGTTTTCATCCCAGGTCTATCTCCATCGCGCAGTGGGGTCCGCCAGCCGCCGCGCAGACCACCTCTGTGACTCTGACGGAATCCCTGCCGGTCGCCCAACGGACCGTCTCCTGAAGCAGACCAGCCAGCAGGTGGCAACAGGGAGAAGATGATGTCCGTCCCTGGCACACTTCACAGCGCTCTACTACCCAGAGGAAATGGTCATCCTGCTTCTGGATTTGAATGTTCCCGTCGGTGAACCGGTTGAACGCCTCCGCCAGAGTCTCTAGCCCGACCCGGGCCCGGGTCAGGGAGGGGAGGAGGGGGAATAACCAATCGGCCGCATCTGCCAGGATGCCGAAGTCGGAAATCCCCAGGTAGAAACAAGCGCGTCCGGTCTGGAACGCCAGTTCCCGTCCCCTCCCCACCCCGTACATTTCCTCCAGGGCAGCCATCAGCCGGGGAATCAGGCCAACCGGAAACCCCCTTTCCAGATTGTCGGCCGGGTAGATAGCCAGATGGCGGAGGCCAGCGCGACCCAGCACAGCCTGGAAACCAGGCGGGCCCAATGATTGCTCCAATGCCATCAGGAGAAAACGCCCGAACCGGTTAGGGATATAGGTTTCTTCTATCACCGGTCCAGAAACTCCCTCAGGGTCTGATGGAACCGTTCCGGCTCGTCCAGCATCGGGAAATGTCCGGAGTGCTCAAAGTACGAAACCTGAGCCAGAGGAATCCCGCTGGCAAGGATTTCTCCCTGGCCAGGATTCACAATCCGATCGTTCCGGCCATAGATACCCAACACCGGGATTCGGATTTCCCGTAGACGTGGGCG
>DAOTWK010000442.1:0-20470 GCA_034435815.1 Anaerolineae bacterium
CGGTCCTCTATGCCTCCAGCGGGCCGGATTTCGCCGACGCCGCCCGCGCGGCTGCGCTGGGCTGGGTGGAGTCGCTTCGGGAGGCGGCCTCTGCGGTCCCGCCGTCGCCGCCGCAGGATGAGGCGCTGGCCCGTCTGGCACTGGCCCTCTTTGACGCCGGATGCGTCCAGTTTGGCACCTTCACCCTCAAATCGGGCCTGACCTCCCCCATCTACATTGACCTGCGCCTCCTGGCCAGCCATCCCGCCCTATTGGGAGACGTGGCCCGGGCTATGGCCGGCATCGCCCGTCACCTCTCCTTTGACCGCATCGCCGCCGTCCCCTACGCCGGAATCCCCATTGGCACTGCGCTGGCGCTGGAGATGAACCGGCCCCTCATCTACCCCCGGCGGGAGGTCAAAGAGCACGGCACCCGGCGGGCGATTGAGGGCACTTTTGCCCCCGGCGAGACGGCCCTGCTGGTGGATGACCTCATCACCCGGGGGGATAGCAAACTGGAGGCCGCCGCCCCTCTGCAGGAGGCCGGGCTGGTGGTGCGGGACGTGTTGGTGCTGATAGACCGGGAGCAGGGCGGGGCGGAGGACCTGGCCCGACACGGCCTGCGGCTCCACGCCGTCCTCCCGTTGAGCCGGATGCTGGCGGTCCTGCGGGATGCTGGACGCATCTCTCCAGCGCAGTACGAAGAGGTGGTGGCGTATTTGCGAGGGACGATGTAACCGTACAGAAGGGGTTTCGGCGGGCGGCGAAGCCGCCCCCCGAAACCCCCGACTCCCCCTCCCCTTTCCCATCGCCGAAGACGAGGGGGAGAGGGGGCCAGGGGTGAGGACAGAAGCGCCGAATTGTCGGAATATTCGTCAAGCATAGTCTATGGGTCTGTGGTCATGAGTGGGTTAACACGTCGGGAGTTTCTGGGCAAACTGGCTGTTCTCGGGGGCGTTGGGCTGGGCATCGCCGCCGGGATGGGCGGGCGCTGGTGGGAGCGGGAGCCGGAGGGATCCCCTCCGCCCACTCCAACTCCGCCCACACCCTGGTCGGTGGAGGCCCTCTACGCCACCCCCACAATGGAAGAGGGCACCCTTCGCTGTTCCGCCTGTCATGGCGATACCGAACCCTCCCTCCCCGTCAGTTACTGCCACACCCCCCACACCGGCACCTACGTCCGCTGTAACCTCTGCCCCCACGGCTGTCTGATCGCCGAGGGGCAGCGGGGACGCTGCCGGGTGCGAGAGAACCGGGGCGGTCGGCTCTTCTCCGTTGTCTTCGGCAACCCCTGCGCCGTCCACGTAGACCCCATTGAGAAGAAGCCCTTCTACCATTTCCTGCCGACCGCTGCCACTTTTTCCCTGGCGACGGCCGGCTGCAACCTCCGCTGTCTCTACTGCCAGAACTGGACCATCTCCCAGTTCCCCCCAGAGGAGACGGAGAACATAGACCTGCCGCCAGAGGCGGTGGTCCGCTACACACTGAAGGCCCAAGTGCCCGTCATCGCCTATACCTACACCGAGCCGACCGTCTTCTACGAGTACATGCTGGAGACGGCCCGGCAGGGGCGGGCGGCAGGGCTTAAGAACGTTGTCATCTCCGCCGGATTCATCAACCCCGAACCGTTGCGGGCCCTCTGCGCGGTCGTGGACGCCATCAAGATTGATCTGAAGGGGTACGACGAGCGCTTCTATCAGGAAATCTGCGGGGCGCAACTGCGGCCTGTCCTGGAGGCCATCCGGGTCATCCACGAAAGCGGCATCCATCTGGAGATTGTCAACCTGGTGGTGCCCACGCTGAACGACCGTCCGGACCAACTGCGGGCACTGGCTCGCTGGCTGGCACAGGAGATCAGTCCGGATATTCCCCTTCATTTCACTCGTTTCACCCCCCAGTACAAATTGACCAACCTTCCCCCGACACCCGTGGAGACGCTGGAACGGGCCCAGAAGATTGCGCTGGAGGAGGGTATGCGCTTCGTCTACGTGGGGAATGTGTGGGGGCATCCGGGGAATCACACCTACTGCCCCCGATGCGGGGCCCTGCTGATTGCCCGAGAGGGCTTCAACGTGACGACGTACCGCCTGCAGGATGGGACCTGTCCGGATTGCGGCGAGCGCATCCCGGGGGTGTGGTGGTCGTAGCGTCGCGCAAGATGAATTTTGTGCCACACGATTCCATCTGCGCCCTCCCTTTTGCCTACGGACAGGTTGGGGTATAATACCAGGCGGTATGGAGAACCGCATTATCTCGCCACGCGTCCGACCGGATGAACGGCAACTGGACCAGGCCCTGCGCCCCCAGCGGCTGGACGACCTGATCGGGCAGGACCGGCTGCGGGAGAACCTGCGCATCCTGATTGAAGCCGCCCGCCAGCGGAGGGAGGCGCTGGACCACGTCCTCTTCTACGGCCCGCCTGGCCTGGGCAAGACCACGCTGGCCCACATCGTTGCCAACGAGATGGGGGTGCCCCTCCGCGCCACCGCCGGGCCGGCCATTGAGCGGGCCGGCGACCTGGCGGCCATCCTGAGCAACCTGCGGGAGAAGGAAGTCCTCTTTATAGACGAGGTCCACCGCCTGGGGCGGGCCGTGGAGGAGATTCTCTACCCGGCGATGGAGGACTTCGTGCTGGACCTGGTGGTGGGGAAGGGGCCGGCGGCCCGCTCCATCCGCCTGCAACTGCCCCGCTTCACCATCGTCGGCGCGACGACCCGGCTGGCCCTGCTGACAGCGCCGTTGCGCGCCCGCTTCGGGGCCACCTTCCGAGTGGATTTCTACGACACGGCGGCGCTGGAGGCCATCGTCCGGCGGGCTGCGCGGGTGCTGGACCTGGATGTAGACGAAGAAGGGGTCTCGGAAATCGCCCGGCGCGGCCGGGGGACCCCGCGCGTCGCCTTGCGCCTGCTCAAGCGGGTGCGGGACTATGCCCAGGTCCGCTCCGACGGCCGCATCACCGGCCCGGTGGCCCGGGAGGCGCTGGAGTTGCTGGAAGTGGACGAGTTGGGGCTGGACGACCTGGACCGGCGGGTGTTGCGAACCATCATAGAGAAATTCGGCGGCGGCCCGGTGGGCCTGGAGACCATCGCCGCTGCCGTCAGCGAGGAGGCGGATACGGTCATGGATGTGGTGGAGCCGTATCTGCTGCAACTGGGCTTTCTGGAGCGGACGCCGCGCGGCCGGGTGGCTACTCCCCGGGCCTACGAGCACCTGCGGATTCCCTACACCCGCCCGGAACAACCGCCATTGTTTTGATTTACCACCAAGACACCAAGACACAAAGGGTTCTATTCTCTGTTCAATGATGATGACGAGGAACAGGATTCCCGTTCCGGTTGCTGCGCACATCGCGCCTCGCAGGATGCCGCCGGTGGCGGAGACCTTGCCGCAGGCGATAGAAAAATCGTCCGCGAGGTGAATCCGGAGAGAATCATCCTCTTCGGCTCATACGGTTATGGCGAGCCGACGCCCGACAGCGACGTGGACCTGCTCATCATCTGGGATACCGATCAGCCTCGCCGTGAGCGCGTGGCGACCATTTCGCTGCTCCTGTATCCGCGCCCGTTCCCTGTGGACATCATCGTCAAGACGCCGCGCGAACTGGAAGAGGAACTGCCGCACAACTTTTTCCTGCGCGAAATTCTCAGCAAAGGGGTGGTTTTGTATGAGCGTGGATGACTATCGGGAATGGGCACGATACGCGGAGCAGGACTGGCAACTGGCGCGCTCTCTCTTCTGGAAGCGGCGGGATTCATAACGATTGCCTTATCTCCCAAAGACCTGGAGGTTGTTCAGCACAAAGCCCGAGAAGCAGGCGTATCTTCCCAGCGGCTGATTGCCGACATCGTGCATCAGTTCGTCGGAGAGCACCCTGATTGACCGCGCCTTGCGGCCTGCGACCTGCGCCCTGTGACTTGTGACCTGTGCTATGTTAGATCTGTTGTGGACCCTTCAGCGAATCCGGTGGGTGGACCTGGTGGACATCACCCTGGTCGCCGCCATCTTTTTCGGCATCCTCTACCTGGTGCGGGGGACGCGGGCGGTATCCCTTTTACGCGGCATCATCCTGCTCATCATCTTGCTGGCCCTGCTGAGCACCGTCTTCCGGCTGCGGGCCTTCGGCTGGCTGGTGGAGCGGGCCCTGCCGGCCATGCTGGTCGCCATCCCGGTCATCTTCCAGCCGGAACTGCGGCGGGCACTAGAGCGGCTGGGGCGAGCGGGCCGTCTCCTTACCCGCAGCGCAGGCCAGCGGGCCATCCTCTCCCGCTCCCTCAGCGCCGTCGCCGAGGCATGCCGGGTCCTGGCCCGCCGCCGCATCGGCGCCCTCATCGTCCTGGAACGGGAAACCGGGCTCCAGGAGTACGTGGAGACGGGGGTTATGCTGGATGCTGAGGCCTCGCCGGAACTGCTGATCGCCCTCTTTGACCCGCATGTGGCCCTGCACGACGGCGCGGTCATCCTGCGGGACGGACGGGTGGCCGCCGCCGCCTGCGTCCTGCCGCTCTCCACCGCCTTCCTGGAAGACCGACGGCTGGGGCTCCGCCATCGGGCCGCCCTGGGCGTCACCGAGGAGACCGATGCTATCGCCATTGTCGTCTCCGAGGAGCGGGGGAGTATCTCTATCGCCCACAACGGCCGCATCATCCGCGATCTGGAGCCGGACCGCCTGGAACGGGTCCTGCGGGCTTTCTACCAGAGCGTCCTGGAACCGCGCCGGTTCTGGAAGAAAGAAGAAGAATCAGCGACTCGCTGATTCCTCTGATTCTTATGATTTTTCTTATGAGAAGTGTGCTGCGCTGGTTGTGGAGCAATCTGGGACTGATTCTCCTCTCCTTTACCCTCTCCACTCTCATTTGGGCGACGGCGGTGGAGCAGGAGAATCCCACTCTGGAGCAGGCCTTCCCGTCGGCCATCCCGGTCTCGCTGGCCAATACGCCGGAAGGGATGATTGCCTACGGCCAGACCGACGCGCGCGTCTCCGTCGTCCTGCGGGCGCCGCAGTCGGTCTGGAAGGCCCTGCGCCCGGAGGACATCCGGGCATCCGTCAACCTGAGCGGACTCAAGCCCGGCACCCACGCCTTGCCCGTTCAGGTGCAGGTGAGCCTGGGGCCGGTACAGGTCCGCCGGGTGGAGCCCTCTACCCTGCTGGTCTATCTGGAAAAAATCACCCAGGCGGAGGTGCCGGTCCGGGTCCGTCTGGAGGGAAACCCGCCGCTGGGCTACATCGCCCGTCCGCCCGAAACTGCCGTGCTGACGGTGACGGTCAGCGGACCGGAGTCGCTGGTCGCCCAGGTGGTGGAGGTTCAGGCCATCGTTTCCGTGGAGGGCCGCCGGGCCGACGTGGACGGCGAGTTTGATCTTAAGCCGTACGACGCCCATGGCAAAGAGGTGCCTTATATCACCCTGACCCCCTCTCGCATCGCCATCCACGTGGCCGTGGAGCAACTGAGCGGTTTCCGGGACCTGGCGGTGACGGCCCGGCTGACCGGCCAGGTCGCCTCCGGCTACCGAATTTCCGGCATCACCGTGGACCCACCCGTCGTGACCGTCTACGGCGCGCCGGAGGTCATCTCTCAGATTCCCGGCTATCTGGAGACGGCACCGCTGGACCTGGAGAACACGAAAGAGAGCCTGGAAGTCCGACTGCCGCTGGTCGCGCCGGAGGGGGTGTCGCTCCTGATGAAGGAGCCGGTGGTCACCGTGCGGGTCACCGTCGTCCCGATAGAAGGGAGTATGACCGTCCGCCGGCCGGTAGAGATCCAGGGACTGGCGCCGGGCCTGACGGCGACGGTCGCGCCGGAGGAGGTGGAGGTCATCCTGAACGGGCCGTTGCCCGTGCTGGAGGAACTGCGGCCGGAGGACGTGCGGGTGCTGGTGGACCTGTTCGGTCTGAATGCCGGTCGGTACTCGCTGGAACCGCAGGTAGTGGTCACGCCGCAGGGGGTCGTGGTGGGCGCTGTCCTGCCCGCCACCGTGCAGGTGGAAATCTCCCTGCCCGTCACCCCGACGCCGGGAGGGTAGAAACCAGGGGGATGCAAAGGGAGTGAAAAATTGTGGTGCTCCTATGGTGCTGAATCGGGAGCGGGATTATTACTATTGTGAATATTGCGGAACGTTCTATTTCCCGTCCGCTTCGCCTGAGGGCCTCAGGGCGCTGGGGACGAACCCCGAAGGGATTCGATGACCGCTATCAGCGGGAAGATTCCAGGGAGGAGAAAATGCCGGGGATTCTCCAGTGGCTTGAGCGCTTTCTGGACCTGGATTAGTTGGAAAACCGCGTTCATCCGTGTTTATCCGCATCCTGATCCGAGGTGAATGATGCCCAGGCCGATGGTGGCGCTGGTCGGACGGCCCAATGTGGGCAAGTCCACTCTGTTTAACCGAATCGTCGGGCGGAAATTGGCGGTAGTGGACGACCGCCCGGGGACGACGCGCGACCGTCTCCACGCCGCAGCCGAGTGGAACGGGGTGCTGTTTACGGTGGTGGATACGGGTGGAATAGAAGTCTGGCCCGAGCGGGTTGTGGAGGGACAGCGGCCCGCGCCCGCCCAGCCGCTGGCGGAGGACTCTGCGCCCTTCATCCCGCTCATCCGCGCGCAAGCAGAGCAGGCCATCGCCGAGGCCGACGTCGTCGTCTTCCTGACCGATGCCACGGCCGGCCCGACGCCCGCCGACCGGGAAGTGGCCGATATTCTCCGCCGGTCCCAGAAGCCCGTCTTTCTGGCCGCCAACAAGGCCGAAAGTCCCCGGGTGCGGGAGGCGGCGGTGGAGTTCTATGAACTGGGACTGGAGGAGGTCCATCCCATCTCTGCCCTGCACGGCTACGGGGTGGCGGACCTGCTGGACCGGGTGGTTCAGGCGCTCCCGACGTGGGAGGCGGAGCCGGAAGATGAGTCGGTCAAACTGGCCATCGTGGGCCGGCCCAACGTGGGCAAGTCCTCTCTGCTGAACTGTCTGCTGGGGGAGGAGCGGGCTATCGTCAGCCCGGTGCCGGGGACGACGCGCGACGCCATAGACACCCGCATGGAGTGGGAGGGGACGCCGATCACACTCATAGATACGGCGGGCATCCGACGGCGCGGGCGGGTCCGGCCCGGCGTGGAGCAGTACTCCGTGCTGCGGGCGCTGCGGGCCATCCAGCGCGCCGACGTCTCCCTGCTCCTGGTAGATGCCACCGAAGGGGTGACGGCGCAGGATGCCCATGTGGCCCAGTTTATCCTGGAGGAGGGGTGCGGCGTGCTGGTCCTGGTCAACAAGTGGGACGCAGTGCCCAAAGGGCGGGGGACGCAGCGGGAGTACACGGCCCACGTGCGGGAAGCGCTGAAGTTTCTGGATTACGTCCCCGTCCTCTTCATCTCGGCACTGACCGGGCAGGGGGTGGAGCGGGTGATCCCGCAGGCGCTGGAGGTGCACGCGGCGCGTCACTACCGCATCCCGACGGGGGAACTGAACCGGCTGATCCGGGAAGCGATCGCCCGGCACGCGCCGCCCGCGAAAGCGGGGAAACACCTGAAGATTTACTACGTCACTCAGGCCGAGGTCGCGCCGCCCACGTTTGTCTTTTCCGTCAACGACCCAGAACTGGTCCACTTCTCCTACGAGCGGTTTCTGGAGAACCGCATCCGGGAGTTTTACCCGTTCACAGGGGTGCCGCTGCGGCTGGTCTTCCGGCCGCGCGGGCGGAAGGAAAAGTAAAGTAATGTTTCGCACCTGTGCAGATTGACTTCCTACAAAAACGTGTTATGATTTTCATACCGGGCGGTTAGCTCAGTCGGTTAGAGCGCCTCCCTTACAAGGAGGAGGCCACAGGTTCAAGTCCTGTACCGCCCATTGCCCTCTATCCCTACAGCAGTTGCCCGGATTGCAGCCATGAAACTTCTCCTTCCTGACCACCTGTTAGAACACCTGCGGGAGCCTGTCTGCCAGATCGCACCGGATTGTGAAATTGTCCCCATCGGACCCGATGGGGAGATTACCGAGAGTCTGGAGGAAGCGGATGTGCTCTTCCTCCGCTGGGGGCTGAGCCCGGAGGCAACCCGGCGCCTCCTGACCCGTATCCCCAACCTGCGCTGGGTCCACACCATCAGCGCCGGCGTGGACCATCTTCTTTTCCCCGAACTCCGGGACTCGGACGCGATCCTCACCAATGCCAGCGGTGTTTTCAACACTCCCATTGCCGAGACGGTGATGGCCTACATCCTGGCGGTGGTCAAACGGCTGCCGGAATTCTGGGCCCGGCAACGGGAGCACCGCTGGGAGAAACTTCCCCTGCGGGAACTGCGCAGCCTGACGGTGGGCATCGTCGGCCTGGGGGACATCGGCGCGGAGGTCGCCCGGCTCTGCCGCGCGTTCGGCATGCGCGTCCTGGGCCTCCGGCGCCGCCCCGCTCCCAGCGACGTCGCCGATGAGATCATGCCCCCGGACCGCCTGCAGGACCTGCTCGCGCGCTCCGATTTCGTCGTCATCGCCGTACCGCTCACCCCCGAGACGCGCGGGATGATCGGGCGGGCCGAACTGGCAGCAATGAAGCCCGACGCCTGGCTGATCAACATCTCTCGCGGCGCCATCGTGGACGAAGAAGCACTGATTGAGGCGCTGCAAGAAGGCCGGATTGGCGGAGCCTGCTTGGACGTCTTCGCTCAGGAGCCGCTCCCGCCAGAAAGCCCTCTCTGGGATTTGCCCAACGTCATCATCACCCCCCACAACTCCTGGAGTTCGCCGTACATAGAGGAACGGGAGATAGACCTCTTCCTGGAAAACCTGCGCCGCTACGTGGCAGGCGAACCATTGCTCAACGTGGTGGATAAGCAGGCGGGATACTGAGCCATGAAACTCCCTACCCGTCTCGCCGACCTGCGGGGTCTGCTCCAGGCCTTGGATTGGGATGAGCTCTCCATGGCCGTCCAGCGGGAGGCCGCCGCCCGCCTGGCCATCGTCGGACCGGTCAACTCCGGCAAGTCCACCCTTTTCAACCAGATGATGGGCCGCCGGGTCTCGCCCGTCACTGCCGTCCCCGGCACGACCCAGACAGTGCTGGAGGAACGGTTCGGCCCCTTTGTCTTGGTGGACACCCCCGGTTTCGGCGAGGTCGGTGGCATGGACCGGGCGGAAATTGCCCGCCGTGCCGCCGAGGAAGCCGACGTGGTCGTACTTCTCCTGGACGCGGCCGCGGGTATCCGCCAGTCCGATTACGAAATCTACCACTCGCTGCTGGCAACGGGCCTCCCGGTGATTGTGGCACTCAACAAGATAGACCTGGTGCGGCGGGAACTCCCGGCTGTCCTAGAGGATGCCCGACGGAAACTGGGGGTCGCGCCTATCCCGGTCTGTGCCCGCAGTGGAGCCGGCGTGGCGGACCGGCTCATCCCGGCTATCGTGGAAGCCCATCCCTGGATCGCCGTGGCGCTGGGTCGGGCGCTTCCGGCCTACCGGCGGCAATTGGCTGAGCGGCTCATCCGCAGCGCGGCGACTCTCAACGGCATCATCGCGGCCGAGCCCGTGCCCGGGCTGGATGTCCCCTTCCTGCTTGCCGGACAGGTGCGGATGGTCCTGCGCATCGCCGCCATCTACGGCGAGCCCCTCTCCGTCCGCCACGCGAAGGAACTCCTCACCACCATCGCCGGAGGCGTGGGGCTGCGCTTCCTGGCCGGGCAACTGGCCAAAGTCCTCCCTGGCCCCGGCTGGGTGATTGCCGGAGTGGTAACCGGCCTGGGGACGTGGGCCATCGGAGAGGTCGCCGCCCTGTATTTTGAGACCGGCAAACGGCTGACACCGGCCCAACTGCGCGCCCGCTACCGTCAGATTCGCCTCCGCCCTCGCCGGAAGGCCGTCTCACCGGAAGGAGGGCCGTCCTATGAAGAAACAGTTCGTCCGTGACCTCCGCCCCGGCGCCCGGGTGCTCACATTCTTCCTCCTGCGCCGCAAACAACTGGAGCCCTTCCGGGACCGCACCCGGGGCGAGTTTCTCACCCTTATCCTCGCCGACCGGACGGGAGAGATACTGGCCCGCGTCTGGGAGAACGCACCGGAGGTGGAGCGCCGCCTGGAGACGGGGCAGGTGGTCAAGGTACTGGGGCGGGTGGAGGAGTACCTGGATCGCTGGCAGATTATCGTGGAGAAAATCCGCCCGGCGAAGGAGGGGGAGTACAACCTGGCCGATATGATTCCCGCCACCGAGCGGGATGTGGCCCAAATGCTGGAAGAGGTCCGGGCAGCCATTGCCGACGTAGAGAATCCTCATATGCGAGCACTGCTTGCGGCCTTCTTTGACGACCCAGAGTTTGTCGCCCGCTTCTCCCAGGCCCCGGCCGCGCGGCGGGTGCACCACGCGTATCTGGGGGGACTGCTGGAGCACACTGTGGAAGTCATCTCCCTCTGCCGCCACCTGCTGACCCTCTACCCGCAGATTCATCGGGACCTCCTGCTGACTGGCGCGCTTCTGCGCGATATTGGCAAGACGCGCGAGTACCTCTGGGAAACGGGCATAGAGTACTCCGACGAAGGTCGGCTGCTGGGGCATGTGGTGATGTCGCTGCAGATGGTGGACCGGGTTCTGGAGGGGATGCCGGACTTTCCGCCCGACCTGGCGCTGCGGCTGCGGCACATGATTGTGAGCCACCACGGGCGGTATGAGTGGGGCTCCCCCCGGCGGCCCAATACGCTGGAGGCGGTGGCCCTCCACTACGTGGAGGAGCTCAGTGCGCAGGTGAACCGGTTCCAGCGCCTCATCGCTACCCGCCGCGACCCCACTAAACCCTGGACGGAGTACGACCCTCTGCTGGGCCGCTATCTCTACGCCGGGCGAGAGGAGGAAGACCTGGCAGTGGAGGAGGAGGGACGGCTGGAATAGCAGAGGAGTAGCGCAAGACTCATCTTGCGCTACTTGGGACGGCGGGGGCGCCGCTCTGCCTTCCCCCGGTAGGCCGGAGCCAGAATGGCGAAGTGGATGCAGCGCGTCTCGTCTTGGATGCGCGCCGCCAGACGGGGGTCCAGGTCTTTAATGGGCGTCGCCGCCGTGATGATGGTCGGCAGACGGGCGTTGTAGCGGTAATCAAAAATCTGATACATCTTCTCCCGGGCCCACGGCGTGGCCGATTCGGTCCCCAGGTCGTCCAGCACCAGGAAGGGGGCCCGACGCACCTCCTCAAACCGCCGGTCAAAGGGGACAGGGCTCTGGGGGCTGAAGGCGGCCCGCAGGTGATCCAGAAGGTCCGGCACGACGACGAAGAGGACCGGATACCCCTGTTTGGCCCGGAAATTGGCAATCGCCGCCGCCAGGTGCGTCTTCCCGCAGCCGTAGGTACCGGTGAAAATCAGCCACCCTTCCGGCTTTTGGGCGTAGGCCCGGGCCAGTTCCACCGCCTTCCGCAGATTCTCCGCCTCTTCCCTCGGCAGTTCCTTCTCCCGCAGGTCAAAGGTCTCAAACGTCTGATGGGCATGCAGGTGGAGGGTGCTCAGGTCGGATTGGTCGGCGGAGATGCCAGCCTGGCGGTAGTCGGGCGCCAGAATGGTGACGATGCGCGTCAGGTCCGGGTCGGCCAGGCGAGAGCGGATGCGCAGCGGCAGGTCCTCCAGGGCGTGGTTGGTAGTGATGACGGTGGGAAGCCGGGCGTTGTAGCGGTAGTTCAGAATCTGGAAGAGTTTCTCCTGGGCCCAGGGAGACGGCGCTTCGGTCCCCAGGTCGTCCAGAATCAACACCGGTGCGGTGCGGACTTCTTCAAAGCGCTGGTCGTAACGGACGGGGCTGGTGGGGCCGAAGGTGGCCCGCAGGTGGTCTAAGAGGTCCGGCACGGTGACGAAGAGGACCGGCTGGCCGCGCTCCACACAGCGGTTGGCGATGGCGGCGGCCAGGTGGGTCTTGCCGCACCCGTAGCCGCCGCGCAGGACCAGCCAGCCGGTGGGGTTTTCGGCAAACTCTCTGGCCGTCTCGTAGGCGTGGCGCAGGTTGGCCCGTTTATCCGGTGGGAGCCCCTGACCCTCCGGGACGAAGGTCTCAAAGGTCATATGGGACAGCGCGGCCAGATGGCCCAGCGCGCGCAGTTGGGCCAGACGGCGCCGCTCTATATCCGCCAGGCGGCAGACGCAGGGGATGAGTTTGCCGAAGTCGGGGTGGTCCACCGGGACATCGGCGCGCACGTAGCCCAGGCCGCCGCAGTGAGGGCAGGGCGCGAGCGGGGAGCGCAGGCTCTCCGCTGGGGCTCCACCGCTCTCAGTGGCGGACATGCTCTCCCTCAATGTAGCGGCGGCGGTCCTCTTCAAGACCTCGCCGACGCTCTTCGTCTGTTCTTCCTTCGGCATACCAGCGCTCCAGAATGGCCCGGACATATTTCCAACTGCGTCGGTTGAGGGCGACGGCCTCGCGGAACGCGTCCTCAATCCATTCGGCCGGATAAGTCTTCTCGGCCTCTTTCAGTTCCTCGGCGATGAGCGGGGTGAGCGGGCCGATGTTCTGCTCGTAGAGGTCAAAAATATTGGGACGGGGCGCGGGCGGGGCTGTCGGTATCGGCTCCCCCCGGCGCAGCGTTTCCAGCGCCGCCCGGCCATGGGGCGAGTTGGCGAAATAGACAATGTCGGGATGGCCGTCCAGTTCCACCTCGGCCTGGAGGAACGTCCCGCGCTCCACCGCGCGGTCTACCGCCCGCCGGATAGCTGCCGGGGATTCCAACCCGCGCAGGAGCACCGGGTCCGCCAGCAGGTCCCGCTGGGAGACGTAGCGGACCGGCCCGCGCGTCTGCTGGAGCCGGTAGAGGATGTGGAGGGTGACCTTCAATTCGTCCAAGTCGTCCACGATGGGCACCAGTTCGGTGACCACCGACTCCGGCAGGCGGACGGTACGGGCTTTTTCGGTGGCAAAACCGCTGAAGATTTTCATTGCTACAATTGCAGAACCAGCCAGCGGCCTGGGCTTGGCCTCATCCCTGCCCACGATAATCTGGCAAATACTTCACGTATACCAGCCCAGGAGCGACGGCCTCAAAAAAGGATCTGTCGGCTGTCCAGAATTCACAGTTGTACAACTCAGCAAGAGCCGCATAAAGTGAATCGTAAATACGCTCCTGGTGGAATTGTCGGGCAATTTCCCGTGCGCGATAGACCATATCCGGATGAGCAACAAATCGCACTCCAGTAGCGTAGAATGCCGCCAAGGACGCATCTACTGCAGCGACTGTCGCTTGTCTGGAATGAAGGCGGTACTGGAGCACACTTTCTACCTCGTATGCCAGGAGGGGCGGGCCTATCAACGTAATACCGTGGAGGCGAGCATCCCGAAGTAATTGCCGGGCCTGTTCCCGGAAGGGCTCACCGCTGACCACCCACTTGACGGCAATACCGGCGTCTATGACCCGGTAGGCCATATTTGCTCGTCCCTCTGTTGGCGAATTCGACGAATCTCGTGAGCAGCATCAAAAGCCCCGTTCCACTTTTCTGCCGCAGCGTCACACAAAGCCAGAAGTTTATCTGCACTTTCCGGGTGTTGGATCTCCCTTGCCAGAGGAATGACGCTCAGCCGTTCAATGACGCGGAGGATCAGTCTCAACTGGTCCTGGATGGGCAGGCGAATCACTTCGTATTCCAGGCGCTCTAATGGCGTACGGGTGTTCATTTTTCCCCTCGCGCTGTACTGTATTATAGAACTGACCAGGCAGTCTGCACTATCATCTTATCTCTGCGCCAGATAGGCCAGCGCCAGGCGGATGCGCTCTTCCAGCGGGAGGTCGGGGTCGCGCGGGGTGTTCTGGAGGGCCGTCTGCGCCTCCACCAGGCTGAAGCCCAGCCCGGTCAGCGCGCTGATGACTTCGGCGTCCTGGTCGGTCAGCAGAGGGACGGCCCCGGCCTCCCGGCCAGGCAGTTTATCCCGCAGATGGAAGAGGATCGCCCGCGCCGTCTTGGGCCCCACGCCGGGGACCCGGGTCAGGATGCCTGGCTCGTCCCGCACCACCGCTTGGCGGAGCGCGTCCGGCGAGAGGGTGCTGAGGACAGAAAGGGCCACCTTGGGACCCACGCCGGAGACGCCCATAAGGGTCTCAAACAGCGCCAGTTCCTCCTCGGTCAGGAAGCCGTAGAGGGCCAGTTCGTTCTCCCGGACGTGAAGGTGGGTGACCAGTTCCACCGGCGCCCCCACCCCGTCCACTTCCCGGAGAACCGATGCGGGCACGTAGACGCTGATGCCCAGTCCCCCCACCTGGACGATCAGGCGGTCCGGTTTGACCGAAGCCACCGTGCCGATGAGCCGCGCAATCATGAGAAATGACCAAATATGAGAGAATGACAGAATGGCGTTTCAGCGCCAAACGGCACTCCACTTCGTTTCGTGCCTGACTCCGAACATCTGTCGTCTGGGGTCTATGGTCCGTGGTCTGCCGTCAGCGCCCGCAGGCGGGCGGAGTGGAGATGGCAGATGGCGACGGCCAGCGCGTCGGCGGCATCGTCCGGATGGGGGACGGCGGGCAGGCCCAGGAGCATGCGCACCATTTCCTGCATCTGCCGTTTTTCAGCGCTGCCGTAGCCCGTGAGCGCTTGCTTCACCTCCCCAGGGCCGTACTCCGCAACAGTCAATCCCGCATCGGCCATAGCCAGCAGGGCCACCCCGCGCGCCTGGCCCACGCTCATCGCCGTCCGCACATTCACATTAAAAAACAATTCCTCCACCGCAGCCGCGTCCGGCTGCCACTCCTGCACCAGGCGGCGGAGTTCCCCGTAGATGGCCTGCAGCCGCCGAGGGAGGGGAAGGTCGGGCGGGGTGGTGACCACGCCGTAGGCCAGGGCCCGCAGTCCCTCTTCGGTCTCCTCCACCACGCCGTAGCCCGTTGTCGCCGTGCCGGGGTCAATCCCCAGAACCCGCATCAGGCCGCCGCCTCAAACTTCGCCATTACCTCGTCGGAGATATCCAGGTTGGAATAGACCTGCTGGACATCCTCCAGGTCCTCCAGCGCGTTGATGACCCCCATGACCCGCATCGTCTCCTGCTCGCCCAATTGGATGGTGGTCTTGGGAATCATAGAGATTTCCACCTGCTCAAACTGGACGCCCAGGTTTTGCAGCGCCTGGCGGACTGTCTGGAAGGTCTCCAGTGGGGAGAAAATCTCAATCAGGTCGTCGGAGATGACGACATCGTCGGCGCCGGCCTCCACCGCGACCTCAAAGATGCGCTCAGCGTCCACGCCGTCGGGGGAGATGGCGATGTAGCCCTTCCGTTCAAACTGCCAGGCCACGGCGCCCGCCTCGGCCATCCGCCCGCCCTGACGGCTCAGCACGTGACGCAGTTCCGCCACACAACGGTTGGGGTTATCTGTCAGGGTCTGAATCAGCAGGGCTACACCGTTGGGGGCGTATGCTTCGTACAAAATTTCGGAAAGTTCGCCCTCCCCTTTAATCTCGCCTGTCCCCCGCTTGATGGCCCGCTCAATGTTTTCTTTGGGCATGTTGGCTTCGCGCGCCTTGTCAATCGCCAGACGCAGCCGGAAGTTAGCCTCCGGATTGCCCCCGCCTTCCCGGGCCGCGATGGTGATTTCCCGCGTCAGTTGGGTGAATATCTTCCCTCGTTTGGCGTCCGTCGCCGCTTTTTTGTGCTTGATCGTAGACCATTTGCTGTGACCAGACATACGCTCCTCCTCAGTGATTTAGGCAGGGAACAGATCTGCCGCTTTTTCAACCGGATAAAGCGGCGGGTGAAATCCCGATAGGTGGAACAAAACGCCGGGTCTTGCACTACCCCCATTATAACCCGCTCCTGAGCAGGAGGCAAATCCATCCGGAGTTGCTCCTTGAGGTTGGGACATCAGTTGGGACACCAGATTTCTCTCTGCCGTTCTTGTCCCAACTCGTGTCCGAACCCCAGTTGCACCCTCTTGACTCTACTGCAAAGGAATGTACAATCAGGGTCAACTGTGATAAGGCCGAACATTCAGGAAGTATCGGATCTCCGAGAGTGGGACGACGCGTTGCTGTGCCTGCCCAACCCCCACGTCTTGCAGACATGGGAGTGGGGGGCGTTTAAAGAACGGCAGGGATGGCAAGCCGTTCACTACCTCTGGGAGGCCGGGGGAAAGCCTCGCGCAGCGGCGCTGGCCCTCCTCCGCCGCCCCGCCCGTCTCCCGCTGGGAGTGATGTACGTCCCCAAAGGGCCGACGCTCCCCTGGGATGATGTCCCTCTCCTCCGAAGCGTCCTGGCGGACCTGGAAGCCGCTGCCCGGCAGGCCAGGGCCGTATTCCTGAAAATAGACCCCGATGTAGAAGAGGACACACCGGAAGGGAAAACAGTCACCGCCATCCTGCAGGCACGGGGCTGGCGACCATCGGCTGAACAGGTCCAGTTTCGCAACACTCTTCTCCTGGACCTGACCCTTCCGCCGGATGACCTCCTGGCCCGGATGAAGCCCAAGTGGCGCTACAACATCCGGCTGGCCCAACGGAAAGGGGTGACCGTACGTCTGGGGACCGCGGAGGACCTGCCCCTTCTCTACCGGATGTACCAGGAGACCAGTGTGCGGGACCGATTCGTCATCCGACCGGAGGAATATTATCGGGACGCCTGGGGTTCGTTTATGGAGGCGGGATTGGCGCAGCCGCTGATCGCCGAGGTGGAGAGCGAGCCGGTGGCTATGGTGATGCTCTTCCGGTTCGGAAGGCGGGCATGGTACATGTATGGCGCTTCCCGCTCGGTGTATCGGGAATATATGCCCAACCACCTGCTCCAGTGGGAGGCCATCCGGTGGGCCCAGGCCCAGGGATGTACCATCTATGACCTCTGGGGGGCGCCAGAGCAGGCGGATGAATCGGATCCGATGTGGGGAGTCTATCGGTTCAAGGTAGGTTTCGGCGCTCGCCCGGTCCGATACATTGGGGCCTGGGACTTCCCTGTCCATCGCCGGGCCTACAACCTGTACGCCGTTCTCACGCCTCGTCTGCTGGCGTTAATGCGCTGGCGGTACTGGCGGAGGGTAAGGATTTGACGGCCTTGCCAGGCTGTCGCTGAATGAGTGGCTGAAAAGCTTGCCCGCATCTTACCAAAAGGGAGGAAAAGTAAAAATGGAAGCGTTACTTCTCATCTTCATTTTTTCGTTGGCCTGATTGGCCTGGTTATCCTTTTCTCTATGATCCGCATCGTCCGGGAGTACGAGCGGCTGGTCGTCTTCCGGCTGGGGCGTTGCATCGGCACCAAGGGACCGGGCGTGGTCTTCCTGATCCCACTCATTGACCGGGCAGTGGTGGTGGACCTGCGGGAGCAGTTCATGGAAATCCCCCACCAGACCAGCATCACCAAGGACAATGCGCCCATCGGGGTGGACTTTCTCATCTACTGGAAAGTCGTGGACCCGGAGGCGAGTGTCATCCAGGTGGGGGACTTCCGGCGGGCGTCCATCGGCATCGCCACCACCACATTGCGCGCCGTCATCGGCGACATCATGCTGGATGATGTCCTGGCCCAGCGGGAGCACATCAACCAGGTCCTGCGGGTCAAACTGGACGAAGTGACGGAGCGGTGGGGCGTCAAGGTAACCAGCGTGGAGATTCGGGAGATTGAGCCGCCGAAAGAGATTCAGGCGGCGATGAACCGGCAGATGTCGGCGGAGCGGAACCGCCGGGCGATGGTCACCGAGGCGGACGGTCAGCGGGAGGCCGCCATCAAGGTGGCGGAGGGGGAGAAACAGGCGGCCATCCTGCGGGCCGAGGGCGAGAAGCAGGCATCCATCCTCCGGGCTGAGGGGGAACGGGCCGCGCAGGCCCTGCGCGCCGAGGGGTACGCGATGGCCCTCCGCTACATCTTTGAGGTCGCCCAGAGAATAGACCCCAATACGATGACGCTTCAGTATCTGGAGACCCTGCGGCGGTTGGGAGAGAGCCCGGCGACCAAATTCATCTTCCCGCTGGAGTTCACCAGCCTGCTGGGGAGCCTGCGGCGGGAGGCGCCAGCGGAGTAGCGGGTGGAGCGCGCATACGGCGCAAGATGAATCTTGCGCCACAAGTTTCTGCATAGGCCGCTTTGCGGGCGGCGAAGCCGCCCGCAAAGCGGCCCCCACTGTTACGGCTGGCCGACGAGTTCAGCCCCCACCGTGATGCGTCTGGCGGTCCAGACGTCGTTGGACAGCACGCCGTGCACACTCACCGCATCCCCTGCCTTCAGATCGGCCAGGGTGATCGGCACCGCCTGAGGCTCCGCTCTCCGGAGCAGCCGGGTGGCAGCGGTGACCTGAACGGTCACCGTTTTGCCGATGAAGGGCTTGACCACTCGGTTACCGCGGACCACCTCCACGGTCACCGTCGCCGCAGTGGTATCCACCGCCGAGACCAGACCGACCAGGTTGAAGGGCATCCGTTTGGGTGGTCGGTTCCCAGCGGCCAGCGCGGGCACGGCAATTCCCGCCACCAACACAACCACCAGCAGAAGAATTACACAGCGTTTCATCCACGACCTCCTCTTGCCGAAGATGGATCCCAGAACCGCCCGGTTCTGAGGTCTCTATATACTTTAGACGGAGAACTCCCTCCAGAGATACGGCCAGAAACATGTCAACGCTTCGCAGCGCGGGGTGGGGGAGAGATCAATGGGTTTGGGGGCGGCGGCAAAGCCGCCGCCCCCAAACCCCCGGTCTTCCCCTTCTCCCCCCAATAGGGGAAGGGTAGAGGGATGAGGGGGTGCAGCCACCCCCCAAAGACTATCGCCCAAACAATTGGTGAAGCCACAACCATGCCCCTGGCAGAATGGGCCCGGTTGCTTACGGCTGGGCTCAAGAAAGCCCAATAGAGTTGGGGCACACTCTACCCAACCCGTATCTCCCGGCTTCGCCTTGCGTCTTATTCTCAGGAGCGCAATGGACGACCCATCCTTGCTGGCGCGGGCCCAGCGGCTGGAGACCCAGGCCCTGGTCCAGATTTACGACCTGTATAGCGATGAACTTTACCGGTACGCGATGCGACTGGGGGGTGACCCGGACCTGGCCGAAGAGTGTGTGGCCGAGACCTTTGTCCGGTTGCTGGACGCCTTCCGGCGCGGCCGCGGCCCGCGCGAGTTTCTGCGCGCCTACCTGTACCGCATCGCCCATAACTGGCTCACCGACCAGTTTCGCGCCCGCCGGGAAAACATCTCGCTGGAGGATGCCATGCCCTTGCCAGCGATGGACGACCTGGCGGCAGAGGCCGAGACGCGCATCCGCCAGCAGACGGTTCGGGCCGCATTGTTCCATTTGACCCCGGATCAGCGTCAGGTCATCCTCCTGCGGTATGTGGAGGGATGGGAACTGGAAGAGATTGCCCGCGCTTTGCAGAAACCCATCGGTGCGGTCAAAGCCTTGCAACATCGCGCGGTCGTCCGTCTGCGCCGTCTTCTGGCTCCCACTGAGGGCCAGTAGGCAGGGAATGGTATATCTGAGAAGATACACGGACTGGTGATATATGACAGCAAAGCCCGAAGAGGAACTGAGCCCCCGTGTTGATTATTACCTGGATGCTCTGCGGTCGGTCCCTCCACGGGACCCCCGGCGAGCGGCCCGTACCCGGGCCCGATTTATCGCCCAGGCCGTATCTGCCAGGCCCGCTCCCCGTCATACAGGATGGACGTTTATCCTGTTCGGAAAGGAGCGAAAGATGGTACAGATTCTCATTTCCCTGCTTCTGGTCCTGGCTTCCGTGGCTGGCTTCACCGGCACGCTATACGCGGCTCAGGATGACCTCCCTGGTCAGACACTGTATCCCCTTAAGACCTGGAGTGAGGAGGTCTCGCTCGCGCTGACAGCGGATCCGGCCCGCCAGGTAGAGCGGCTGATGGAGATGACCCAGCGCCGGATGGAGGAGGTGGTTGCCCTCACCCAGGCCGGTCAGGTTCCCCCAGAGACGGTGCTCCAGCGGATGGAGCAGCATCTCTACCGGGCGATGGAGCGGGCCGCTGCTCAGGGGGATGAACAGATGGTGCGGACTCTGAGCCGGGTGGAGGAGCGTCTGCGCGCAATGCAGCAGAGGCTCGCCAGCATTCCACAAACTCCGGTTCGGGAGCGCGTATGGACGCAACTGGAGGCCTGGCGGCGCCTGGCCGAGGTTGGCGAGGCCGACCCCGCGCAATTCCGCCAGCGCATTCGGGAGCGAGTTCGGCAGAGTGCCCCCGGTTCCCCGGAACCCCCCGGCCCTGGTGGCCCGATGGTGACGCCTGACACCGGTGCGGGCCCCGGCCCAATGAGGACCCCTGGCGCTGGCCCCGGTTCCGGCCCAATGAGGACCCCAGGCGTTGGCCCAGGTCCCGGCCCAATGGCCACACCCGGTAAGGGACCCGGTCCGGGCCAAATGGAGACCCCTGGTACAGGCCCCGGCCCGATGCCCTCAGCCACCTGCACCCCCGGTTCCGGCCCTGGCCCTGGCCCGATGGAGACACCCGGCTCCGGCCCGATGGAGACGCCCGGCCCCGGCCCGATAGTAACCGTCACACCCATGCCGGGCGGAGGGGGTAAAGGCAAACCATAGATAAGGTGAGAACGTGCCAGGCACATTCAGAAGTGCCTGG
>DAOTWK010000443.1:0-7679 GCA_034435815.1 Anaerolineae bacterium
CCCGGCGTGCCAAAAAGATAGAGGACCAGGTCATCATCTACTGTGATTCGTCCGAAGTCCATAGCCACCGTGGTTTCTTCTTTGATCCGCTCCTCAGGGCGGCTGATTTTCGCCTCGGTGGCCACGACATCTATTTCGCTGATGGAACGAATGAACTGGGTCTTACCCGCAGCAAAGGGGCCGGTCACCACCATTTTAACGATCTGCATTTACAACTCCCGGATGCGGTCTATAAGTCGTTGGACGATGCTGCGCTTGACGGCCGGGCGTCGTTGTGTGGGCGGTAACCCAACAGGAGCCGGAGCACCTGGTGGCGGTTTGATTTCCACACCCTCCGGTGAAACCAATTCCACCAATCCGGCCTGCAGTAGCCCGTAGACAATACGCCGAATCTGGAAATCGCTCATGTGGTTATACTGAGCGATCTGGCGGATAGTGTTGCGAGGGTTGATAAATGAAACAACCCTCCACTCCTCCACCGTCAAATTGATCGTGCGCAGGCGCGCGTCGGGACGGTCGGTGAAGCGGAGGGCCATATCCAGATTGGGCAATTCCTCTTGAAGCCGTTCCCACTCCCTGAGACGGCGGCTCCCTTCCATAATCACGTTCTCCAGGTCAATGGAGACCGTGATGCGCCCCTCTACCGGAAGCACATTGGGCTCAAACCGGAATGTCCCCTCGGGCCAGGTAAAGAGTTTATAGACGACCTCCAGAACATAGTTCCGGATGCTATCCACAATGTCCTTCTGGGTAACATAGCCAGCGTTGCTCAGCAACACCCCCAGTTCCCGGTCGTCTTTAATATCGGAACGGGCCCGGATAGTTCGGGCCAGTTCCTCGGTAATTTTCCCCGCCCGCTGGAGGATGGAAACCAGACGGTCATCCTGCCCGTCCAGGCTGGCATAGATGAGTTTGCCTTCGCGAAAGCAAAAGCGAGCCTGGTCCTGCGCTGTCTCTACCGCCAGAGTGCCCGTCTTACGCGCCAGATTGATGAGATGGAGTAACTGGGTGGCGCTAAAGTCTTGCAGGTTCCCTTTCAGTGCCATATACCCTGCCTGCCCTTGAGGTGAACGACAGACAATAGATGCCGAGTAACAGTGCTATTATACCTTTTCCTGACAACAAGTCAACCGTCTTTATGCAACAGGTGTGTTTCAATTTTATAGCCAAAGGTAACAGGACGGATCTTACTCCCATTCAATGGTTGCCGGAGGTTTAGACGTGATGTCGTAGACCACCCGGTTCACTCCGGCGACCTCGTTGACGATGCGGTTGCTGATGCGGGCCAGCAGGTCGGGGTCCAGCCGCGCCCAGTCAGCGGTCATAAAATCCTCGGTGGTAACCACCCGCAGAGCGATGATCTCCTCATAGGTGCGGCTATCCCCCATTACGCCAACGCTGCGGACCGGAAGGAGCACAGCGAAGGCCTGCTGGGTAGCCTGCAGGAGTCCTGCCCGGTCCAGTTCCTCCAGCAGTATGGCGTCGGCGGCGCGCAGCCGCTCCAACCGCTCCCATGTCACCGCGCCGACGACCCGTACCGCCAGCCCCGGTCCTGGGAAAGGTTGTCGCCAGACCACCTCCGGTGGCAGCCCCAGCGCTGCCCCCACCGCGCGGACCTCGTCCTTGAAAAGATACCGCAGGGGTTCCACCAGCCGCAATTGCATCCGCTCCGGCAGCCCGCCCACGTTGTGATGGGTCTTAATCCGGCGGGCTCCGGGCCGGTCCGGCGCCGCCGACTCAATGACATCGGGATAAAGGGTACCCTGGGCCAGAAAATCGGCCTGCCCCATCCTTTCTGCCTCTCGCTCAAAGACCCGGATGAACTTCTCGCCGACGATGCGCCGCTTCTCCTCCGGGTCAGTCACCCCTTCCAGCGCGGCCAGGAACTCCTCGGTGGCATCCACCGCGATCAGTGGCATCCCCAACCGGTCCCGGAATGTGCGCACCACATGCTCCGGCTCTCCCCGGCGCATCATGCCGGTGTTGACGAAGATGCAGGTGAGCCGGTCGCCGATGGCGCGGTGAACCAGGGTGGCAGTGACAGCAGAATCCACGCCACCGCTGAGCGCGCAGAGAACCCTCCCATCTCCCACCTGGCGCCGGATGGAAGCAACGGCTTCCTCAATGAAGGCAGCAGGGGTCCAGGTAGGGACGCAGCTGCAGATTTCGGTGGTGAATCGGCGCAGGATTTCCCGCCCAGCGGGAGTATGGGCGACCTCGGGGTGGAACTGGACGCCGTAGAGGTGCCGCCGGAGGTCTCCCATCGCGGCGACGGGGGAGTTGGGGCTGCGGGCCAGGATGGTGAAGCCAGGGGGCAGTTCCTCCACCCGGTCGCCGTGGCTCATCCAGACCTGGGGCTGATCTGCCAGCGGAGTCAGCAGAGGTGCCGGCTGAAGGAGTTCCACTCGGGTGGGGCCGTACTCCCGCTGAGGGGCAGGGGTGACCCGCCCTCCCAGCGTGTGGGCCAGGAGTTGCATCCCGTAGCAGATACCCAAAATAGGAAGTCCGCTTTCCAGCACGTAGGCGGGCAGGGTTGGCGCGCCGGGTTCGTAGACGCTGGCAGGGCCACCGGAGAGGATAAAGCCGCGCGGGCAAAGCGCCATCACCTGTTCGGCGGAGGTATCCCAGGGGAAGAGTTCGCAGTAGACCTGGGCCTCCCGGATCCGCCGAGCAATGAGTTGAGCCGTTTGAGAGCCGTAGTCTAAGATGACGATGGTATCGTGCATCCGGAACTCCGTTTCAAGGGGAAATCAGCCACACCCTGCCGTCAGGAGATGGTCCTTCAGGAGTCTGGACAGGTAGCCGGTCTCCAGGAGAACGCAGGTCGTACATCCCCACGGCGAGGGTAAAACCCGTCTCCAAACTTTCCCCGGATAAACGGAAAGCGATACGGTCTTCCACCGTTTCGCCGGGCTTCCAGGAAGAGGTGGGCAGAAAACCATTGGCAGGAGCGCGGTCAGCCTGAGCCAGCAGGTTTAGGGCGGGGTCATATGCATGGACGAAGACCTGATAATCCTGAGAGATAGGCTGCAGGGCTTCCCAGTAGAGAGTTAATTGAAAAACTACACCACTCTGTTCCCACCGTTGAGCCAAGTGGAAAGATTTGAGTCGGACGACATCTCCGAGAATTGCGTTGGGTTCGCCCGCAGCGATGACTTCCCCCGCCGTGCTGAACAGAGAAAGATGGTGGAAGGCGAAATCCCACGCCTGGAAAGGAAAGGCATTCTGGGAAAGCCAGCGTTCCACCCATCGGTTGGTATCTCCAAGGAGCATATAGCCGCCGATAAACCATATCCGGGAATGCCGGGAAAGGGCAAGGTTTAAAAGGGAAACGGAGAGATCCTCGTCGGCAGGAAGAAGATAGGCTGGAGGCAGTTGAGGATACTGTTCCAGAATGAAGGCGTAGAGATAACTGGTATCTGATACCAGGCCATCTCCTGGCTCCTGATAGGCAGAAATGAATGCCAGGGCCTCCAAGCGACCGTCTCCTCTGAAGGATTCCAGGCTCTTCTCTGTGGAGCGGGCCACGAGGACCCACGCGCAGAGCAACAAACCAGTACCACATAGAATCAGCGAGCGAACTGTTGAGCGGGGTGCCAGGGCAACCCACAGGGCAAATCCTCCAAAGAGCAAAGACAGAAAGGCTGCTGCAAATCCCGCTTTATCCGGGCAGCCGTCCATTATCCAACCCAGATCCAGCGTGTTCGGTCGCAGGTTCTTGGCTTGAACGACCAGGGGCGAGTAAAGCGGATGAAAGAGTCCGAGTTTACCTCTGTAGTACCACGGGTCCGGCTGGTTGCCGATTTCCTGTTCCAGGATGAACTCCGTGCCCACATAATCCCCCGCTACTCCGAGAACCTGGACCAACACTGAGAGTCCCACTACCAGCAAAATGAGCCCGCGCCAGAGTGGATGAAGTTGGGGAAACAATTCCCACACGTTCACAACCAGAGGGAACAGTAAGGGGAGCAAAGGGACCAAGTACCGTGGCCCCCAGGACCATCCTCCATGCCAGACCTTCCAACCGCCAAAGAAAAGAAAATAAGTCAACCACAGCGCGGATATCCGCAAAACCTCTGCACGGTGTTTGGAATGGATCAGAAAACATCCCGGAATCGCAAGCAGGGTTACTGGAGAGTAGAATACGAGACCCCGCCCAGGGCTGATCAGCAATCCCAGGATTCCGGCAAAAGGGGAACTAAAATCCGAGACAGCCAATCGGTAACCTGAATCCAGGAAATTCCCAAACCGGCACAGGTTATAGAAAGCCGTCATCAGAACGGGGCCAGCCATTCCTATCAGCCAACCGGTGGCCGTTAGATACCTCCCGCTCCTTTCCACCGGAGAGGCAGGAAACAAACCCGCCACGATAAAGGGAAAAGCAAGGACACTATAGGGAGCAGCAGCCACAGCCAAGCCGAATCCCAGGCCACTCAAAAAGGCCGCAGCAAAAGTCTGCTGCTGACGGAAGAGGGCGCACCCGTAGAAACTTGTCAAAAGGCCCAGTGCTACGACCGGCTCAGTAAACAACAGGCGGGCATAGGGCCAGGCGATGGTCCCCAGTCCCCACGTCAGGGCCGAAAGCAGCGAAGCCCGAGCGGAAAAGCCTAGGGCCATCAGGTACAGGAACAGCAGGCTACCTGTGGCTGCTGTCACCACCCCGTTGGTCAAATGTGCTGCATGAACTGCCCCCACACCTGGGACGAATTTTGACGCCCAGAAAAAGGGAATAGCCAGAAAGGAGGTCGCACCCCCTTTTTTACAAAAAACATCTCCTGACGGCCCAACAGTGCCAATTTGTGCAATTTGGTCAAAACCCATCTGATAAAAAGCCACCTGATTTACATCCAGGCGGCCTTTTCCCAAACTGGCTGTTACCGCGACAACGTAGGCTTCGTCAATAGAATGGAGATGGCCACTGTAGCTCGCCAGGTAAGCAGAGAGCAAAAGAAAGAAGATCCCGAAAGCGATCCGGTAATTCCGGGAGCGCATCTACGGTTTCCTATTCAGCAAGGAGGATTCTGCCATCCCGCATCTCAGTGATGGTCGCCAGGGCCTCTATGGGGACGCCCAGGGGGGCCAGGACGTCGCGGCCGCCCTCAAACCGTTTCTCTATCAGGACGCCGATCCCGACGACCTCCCCACCGGCTTTCTGGACCAGCCGGACCAGCGCAGCGATGGTCAGGCCTGTCGCCAGGAAGTCGTCTATGATGAGGACCCGGTCGCCCGGCACCAGATACTCTGGGGAGACCATCAGCAGGACCTCCAGCCCTTTGGTGTGAGACGGGGCGCTCTCCACGTAGACAGGCTCCATCATGGTGATGGGCTTCCGCTTGCGGGCGTAGACAACGGGAATCCCCAAGGCCAGTCCTGCCGCCAGAGCCGGCGCAATGCCGGAAATCTCCGCCGTCAGAATCTTGTTCGCCCCCACTCCTCGGAAGCGACGGGCCAGTTCCGCCCCAGCCCGCTGCATCAACCCCGGATCTATTTGGTGATTAATGAACCCGTCCACCTTGAGGATGCCGTTCCCCAGGTCCCTTCCCTCGGCTAGAATACGGCGTTTCAGTTCCTCCATCCCTATCCCCCCAGAGCGTTCATCAGATCGCGCATGTGCATCAACTGGTGGCCATAGATGGCGTTGATGAAGGTCTCCAGGTTGATTTCTCCCAGGGCCGGATGGCGGCCTATCCGGTCCAGGTCCTCATCGGTGAGAGTGGCCACCCATTCCAGGGTGCGTTGGCGGGCGGCCTTCAGGTCAGCCAGCAGTTGCTCCGGCGGGACACCTGCCAGTCGCCGCTGCTCGGCCGCATTATACGCGTTATAATCAAACCCTTCCGGCGCGCCTGGCCCCCCGGCGGCGATGTCCTGAGCCAGTTGACGCAACCCCTCCTCGGAGGAGACGAAATGGGCCAAGAGGTCCCGCACGGTCCAGGGGTACGGCCGCTCATAGAGGACCGCTTCCCACTGGCCGGGCCGGATGGAGCCCAAGATGGCCAGGGTTTTATCTAAACCTCTCTGCAGCCGTTCCTTCAAGGCCTCTACCCTCTCCGTCATCGTCACCTCCTTGCTAAAATCTTCCCATCTATGCGATTGCGACCGGCACTACAGGCCGTAAATATCTTTCCAACCGCAGAGCCCATAGAGAACGCGGAGAAAAATGGTTAAAATCTCTGCGCCCTCTGCGTTCTCGGCAGTGAATTTGATATAACTGCACAGGAAAAATCCTGCGATGGGTGAATGTGCCCATAGTCAGACACGAAGCGAAGTGGCGTTGCGATGGGCCAAAAGGCACTCCACTTCGTCCTGTGCCTCCCCACAAACGGATCTTCAGAGAGGCTCCGAACGCGCCAAGCGGGATAGACCCTCCGCCAGCCCGACCATTGGCTGCCAGCCCAGGACCGATTGGGCCCGCCGGGGGTCTCCAGCAGAACGGCGGATTTCCCCGGCACGGGGCGGGGCGAAATCTGGCTCCAGAGCAGTGCCCAGTGCCTGATTGAGAAGCATAACCAGCCGAAGGACGCTGGTCTCCTCTCCTCGGGCGATGTTGACCAATGCCCCGGCAGCCCCGTCCTGCTCCCCCGCCCGAATCAGGGCCGCCACCACATCCCCCACATAGACGAAGTCCCGGGTCTGCAAGCCGTCCCCATATACCACCGGGGGCAACCCCTGCCGCATCCGCCCGACGAAGATGCTGATCACCCCTGAATATGGGCTATGGGGGTCCTGCCGAGGGCCATAGACGTTAAAGAACCGCAGGATAACTGTGGAGAGGCCATAGGCAGCCAGATAGGCATGGCACAGGGCCTCCCCAGCGACTTTACTGGCGGCGTAGGGGGAAAGGGGACGAAGGGGCAGGTCTTCGCGGAGGGGAAGTCCAGCATGGTCGCCGTAGACGGCGGCGGAGGACGCAAACAGGAAGCGGGATACCCCGGCCTGACGGGCCGCCTCCAGGAGATTCAATGTCCCCCCAACGTTCACATCCATCGTCTCCTGGGGATTCTGCAGGGACCACTCCACGGAGACGACCGCGGCCAGGTGGGCCACCACCTCTACCCCACCTATGGCCTGCCGGACGGCCAGCGGGTCGCGAACATCGCCCTCTATGACCTCTATCCGATCCTGGACGGCGGAGAGGTTTCCCCACCGACCGGTGGAGAAATTATCCAGCACCCGCACCTGCTCGCCTCTGGCGACCAGGGCCTCCACCAGATGGGAACCGATGAAGCCGGCGCCGCCGGTTACCAGCCATCGCGCCATCCGCCTCCTTCCAGAAGCAGGGACCGCGGAGAGAGTGCCCCCAAATGATGCCGGATATATAAAAAGCCCCCCGACCAGGAGGCCAGGGGGAGGTACCCCCAACGGGATTTGAACCCGTGTTTCAGGCTTGAAAGGCCTGTGTCCTAACCTGGCTAGACGATGGGGGCATCTTGGTGTAAATTATTCTACCACAAAGCCCCCCTTCGTCAAGCGCGCACTTCACATTTCAGTATGGCAAACCACTCAAAGGAAGCGATAAAGGGCTTTTTGCGGCAGCAAAGCTACCGCAAAAAGCCCTTTACCCCGTTGAGCCCTATAAAGTCGTATCGGGTAGGGTTGCCTCCAGGCCATGCTTTCACTCCTCCTCATCCCCCCGGCCCCGAGAGGGAGAGAAAGGGCAGGTTTGGGGGCGACGCTTCGCC
>DAOTWK010000444.1:0-1558 GCA_034435815.1 Anaerolineae bacterium
TGGGTGAAGGCTTCCGGCTCCACGGACTGCACATCCAGCACGCCGATCACCCGCTCTCCCACTTTCAGCGGCAGGGCCATCTCTGAGCGGGTCAGCGGCAGGTCGGGGTTGTCAAAGAAGACCGCGTCTTTTCCTACGTCCAGCGCGATGCGGGGCTTTCCCGTCCCTGCCACATAACCGACGATGCCCACCTTCCCCACCGCCAGGCGGTGGCCCCGGGCCAGCATGCGCTGACCACCCTCCGAAGAAGCGGCCCGCAGGACCGCGTACTCTCCCGCGTCGTCTATCAGGAAAATCCCGGCGTGGTAGAAGCCAAAGCGGTCGGAGATGAGGCGGACCGTCTCATTCAGAAGGGTGCCCACGTCGCGGATTTCGGCGGCGCGGCGGGCGACGGTGGCGGCAGCCTGCAGTTGGGCCGTCCGGCGGGCCAGGTCGGCCGTCCGTTCGGTAACCCGCTGCTCCAGGGTATCAATGGCCTCGCGGATGCGCATAGAGGCTTCCAGGAAGGCCCGCGCCAGGACGCCGATTTCGTCCGGCCTCGCCAGGGAGGACTGTAACATCCCCCTCCCCACAATTTCGCCCTTTTCTATCTCCGCCGCCACGTCGGAGAGGCTCTGAATCGGACGGATGACGCGCCGGTTCGCTTCCCGATTCAGCCATAAGAATCCGGCAGCGGCCTGTCCGAGAAAAAGGATGATGACGCCCAATACATAGGCACCCTGGCGAACGGCCTGGCTCCGATAGAACTGACGGGTAGCCTCTGCCTGTTGCTGCATCAGCACCACCGGGCGGGAGAATTCATCAATGTAGGTGGTGGCGGCAATCATCAGCGTCCGGCCGTGGAAGGGAACCCGGACCGGGGTCATCGTCATATACTTCTGACGAATAGAGCCGTCTGGCTCCAGCCAGTCGTAATAACCGGAGACTTCCACCCCCGTCAGGCTGGGCTCAAAAATGGCCCACCAGGAGGGAATTTGATCCTTCAGAAATTCCATCTTCTGGTCAATCAGCGCCGGGTTGGGGTGGATGCGCATAACGCCGGTACCGGCCTCGTAGAGGCAGGCATATCCCGTCTCTCCGACCGGCTGCATAGCGATCCGAACGAATTCCGGGTCGGATTGGAGGTCCTTCATCGTCGCATCGGGGTGGGCAGCCAGGTAGATCTCCACCTGGGTGGCCACGTCCCGGGCAACGGTCTGGATATATTGCTCGCCCAGCCGCTGGAGAGACTCTTCGGCCTGAGCGGTCATCTCCCGGGTCAGGGTATCTATCACCCGAGCGGTATAGCGATACACATAAATCAGGGTGCCTATCAGCAGGAGTACGACCAGGAGAATCGGCAAAATTCCCAACCCATATACGGTTCTAAACTGCTGGGCGATAGAACGGCTACGCCGATCCAGTGACTTCATTTCTCATCCCTCCGATGCCGGCTACTCCGGTTGAGCCTGCGGCTCTCCGGCCATCGTTACGTTCGGAACCATCCGCACAATCAC
The DNA here is from genome assembly GCA_034435815.1 of Anaerolineae bacterium. Lineage (GTDB taxonomy): Bacteria > Chloroflexota > Anaerolineae > B4-G1 > DUEL01 > SpSt-77. The sequence continues at coordinate 1,497 of DAOTWK010000444.1, forward strand.
CCGGTCCACTCCCAGGACGGCCCCCAGTTCCTGTGCAGCGGTGCGCAGGACGGTCTCCGGGT
>DAOTWK010000445.1:0-7936 GCA_034435815.1 Anaerolineae bacterium
TGGCCGAGACGGAGGCCCTCTACCGGGCCGCCCGGGCCATCAGCGAGGCAGCCTCTGTGGAAGATATCGTGCGCGGCGTGGCCGAGGTGGCTGGGTTCCTGGGCTTTACTGCATGCTCTCTCACCATCGCTACCCTCACCGACCCGGACGGCGTCCCCACCCACGGCGACATTTACCCGGGGGTGGCTGCCGGAGAAGAGTGGCTCACCCTGCCGCCTATGCAGGCCTTCCCCATCGCTGACCGGAAGGCTGCCCGCCGGATGCTGGACGAGCCAGACTTCGTTCTGGTCTACGCTGATGTGGAGGACCCCGACGCGGATATTCCCGACGAGGTACGGGAGACGACCCGCAATATGGGGATGCGCGGGATGGTCACTGCCGGGCTGAGTATCTTCGGGCGGGCCCTGGGCTTTCTGAGTTTCATCAGCCCGAATCCGGTCACCAGCATTTCCGAAGAACACATCCGCCGTATCCGCACGATTGCCGATCAGGTTGCTGTGGCACTGGAGAACCGCCGCCTGCTGGAGGAGACCAGTCGGCGGGCGGCCCAACTGGCTACGGCCGCTGAGGTCTCTGGCGCCGCATCGTCCATCCTGAGCCTGGATGAACTCCTCCCGCAGACGGCCGAACTTATCCGACAGCGGTTTGACCTCTATTACGTCGGCATCTTCCTGCTTGATGAGGCGGGCCGCTGGGCAGTGCTGCGGGCCGGCACGGGCGAACCGGGCCGCCAAATGCTGGAGATGGGCCACAAACTGGAGGTGGGCGGCAAATCCATGATCGGCTGGTGCACGGCCAACGCCAAAGCCCGCATCGCGCTGGACGTGGGCGTGGAGGCCATCCGCTTTGATAACCCGCTCCTGCCCAATACCCGTTCCGAGATGGCTCTGCCGCTGATTTCCCGGGGCCGTGTCATTGGCGCGATGACCATTCAGTCGGATAAGCCGGCGGCCTTCACCGAGGAAGACATCACTGCCATCCAGACGATGGCGGACCAACTGGCGACGGCGATTGAGAATGCCCGACTCTTCGCCGAGACCAGCCAGACCCTGACGGAGACCCGTGAACTCTTTGAGGCGGGTCAGTCTATCGGGGCCGCGACTACTCCTGCCGAAGTGGCTCAGGCGCTGGTCGGGTATGCCGCCCGCACCGGCCTGGACCTGGCCCGGGTTCTGACGGTGGACCCGCCGGATGAGCCAACCCACGTGGTGATGGGAGAGCACTGGGCAGCGGATGGCCGTCCGGTCCATCCATATGGCACCCGTCTCCCCCTTGCTGATTTCGGCCTGCGCCAGTTCATCCGGCCGACTGAGGCCATCACAGTGGAGGACATTTATGCGGATCCGCGTGTGGATGAGCGGGCCCGTACGATTCTGGAGGTCCTGCGGCTGCGCTCCTTTGCTCTGGTGCCCATCTCCATCGGTCAGCGCATTCTGGGCATGCTCCTGGTGGGGCGGGATACTCCCTTTGTCTATCCCGAGAGGCTGGTCCGCAACCTGTGGACTCTCTGCGGTCAGGCGGCCATTGCAATGGAGAACCTGCGCCTGCTGGAGGAGACCCGCCGCCGGGCTCGGGAACTGGAGGCGATCAACGAAATCGGCCGCACCATCAGTTCGGTTCTGGACCCGCAGGCTGTGATGCGGCAGATTGTGGATATTACCAAATCCCGTTTCGGTTACTACTTTGTGGGTATCCTGCTGGTGGAGGACCGGCGTCTGGTTTTTGAGGACGGGAGCACCATCGGGAGTTCGGTCTTGCGGCTTTCCCCGCGCAACGTCATCCTAGATATTGACCGGCCTGGCATCACTACCGACGCCGCTCGCCTTGGACAACCGGTACTGGTCAACGATGTCCTGAGCGACCCCCGTTTCATCACGGTGCCGGAACTTTCGGCCACCCGCGCCGAACTGGTCGTCCCCATTGAGGTCAAAGGACAGGTCATCGGTGTCCTGGACGTCCAGAGCGACCGCCCTTATGCCTTCACCCAGTCCGATGTGCTCCTGATGACCTCGCTGGCGAGCGCGGCGGGCATCGCGCTGGAGAACGCCCGGCTCTTTGCCGCGACGGAGGCGGAGGCGCGCCGCCGGGCTCTCATCAGTGAGGTGCTCCAGGTAGCGGCTACGACGCTGGACCCCTATGACCTGCTCCACCGGTCGGCCGAGGCCATCTCCCGCCAACTGGAAATGCCCACCTTCGTGCTGGAATGGGCGCCGGAGATAGAATCTCTGCAACTGATCGCCGCCCGAAACGCCGACGGCTCCGAAATCTCCCTGCCTCGTCCGGATATCCGGATGAACCGGCAGCAGGCCGCGCCGATGGTAGATGCCCTGTTCCGGCCCGGCGTGACCGTTCTGCGGGATATCCCCCATCTGGCATCCGGTCGGATGGTCGGAGTGGCCCGCCAGTGGGGGCTGATAGACGTCGCTCTGGCCCCGATGGTCATTCGCGGCCAGCCGCTGGGCTTGCTGGCCCTGGGCCGGCCAGCCGGCCATCCGCCCATTGATGAGGGCGAGACGGAGTTCCTGGGCATTGTCGCCGCCAACCTGAGCGTGGCCTGGGAGAACGCCCGCCTCTACCAGGAGGCCGTGGAGACGGCGGAACGGCTTAAAGAGATGGACCGGCTCAAGTCCCAGTTCCTGGCCAACATGTCCCACGAACTGCGGACGCCGCTCAACTCCATTATTGGCTTCTCCCGCGTTATCCTCAAAGGGATTGACGGCCCCATCACTGAACAGCAGCGTCAGGACCTGGAGGCCATCTTCAACAGCGGCCAGCATCTACTGGGTCTCATTAACGACATCCTGGACATCTCCAAGATTGAGGCCGGCAAGATGGAACTCGCCTTTGAGCCCACCGACCTGCAGGAGATTATCCGAGGCGTGATGTCCACTGCCATCGCCCTGGTCAAGGATAAGCCCATAGAACTCCAACAGTCGGTCCCGGCCGACCTGCCCACTATCACTGCCGACAGCCGCCGGGTGCGGCAGGTTCTCCTGAACCTGGTCTCCAACGCGGCCAAGTTCACCGATCAGGGCTTCATCCGGGTGGAGGCCAAAGTGGAGGGGGATTACGTCGTCATCTCCGTCTCCGACAGCGGCATCGGCATTCCGCCGGAGAAACTGCCGCACATTTTTGAGGCTTTTACCCAAGTGGATGCTTCCCCATCCCGCAAATACGGTGGTACGGGCCTGGGTTTGACTATCAGCAAGTCCTTTATAGAACTCCACGGCGGCAGGATATGGGTGGAGAGCGAACTGGGCAAAGGGTCCACGTTCACTTTCACCCTGCCCATCCAGGGGCCGCCCCAGATCAGACCGGAGGCTGATCTGAAAGCAGAGGAGGCCCCGTTGGAGGAAGCAACCTCTCCTGCTCCGGAGATGCCCGGCCGCGTGGTCCTCTGTGTAGATGATGATGAAGGGGTTATCACCCTCTTCCGTCGGTATCTGGATAAACAAGGGTATCGGGTTGTGGGCCTGAGCGACCCATTCCGGGTGGTGGAGGAGGCCCGGCGAATCCGGCCTTTCGCCATCACTCTGGATGTGATGATGCCTGGCAAGGACGGCTGGCAGGTCATCCAGGAACTAAAGGCTGATCCCGAAACCCATGATATCCCGGTCATCATATGCACTATCGTCGGCGAAAAGGGGCGGGGACTGAGCCTGGGAGCGGCCGATTATCTGGTGAAGCCCATCCTGGAGCAGGATTTGCTGGCTGCGCTGGACCGTCTGGACCGGGAGGAAGGCCGCCATCGGGTGCTGGTGGTGGACGACCAGCCGGATGACCGCAACCTCCTGCGGCGGATGATTGAGACGCAGGAAGGGTATGAGGTGATGGAGGCCGCCAGTGGACAGGAGGCCATCCTGCTTGTCCACCAACGGCGCCCGCACATCATCGTCCTGGACCTGCTGATGCCGGAGATGGACGGGTTTGCTGTGCTGGAAGCGCTGAAGGCCGATGAAAACACCCGTTCCATCCCTATTATCGTCGTCACGGCCAAAGAGTTGACGGAGCGGGACCGACAGATACTCAACAATCGGATTGAGGCGCTGATCCAGAAGGGAGTTCTGCAGAGGGAGGAGTTGCTGGAGGACGTAGCGGCGGCGCTGCGCAAAATGGAGCGGGCAATCCGGTGAAAACTGTGCCAGTACAAAACGTGCCAGGCACTTCCAAAAGTGCCTGGCACGTTCTCTACTATGAAGGGTGACCGCTATCCGTTTCTGCCTCCATCAGTGCGCGCAGTGCATAAGTCACCCGCCGGGGACGGGGCGTGAGCAGCCCCATGGACTCCCATTCCTGGGCCAGCCGCTGTAAGCGGCGCATGGAGACCTGCCCCTGAAAGGCTTTCCGCAGGCGGACCAGATCAAACCGCCCATCCAGGTGTTCCAGCGTGTAGCGGACCAGTTCTTGCTCCAGCGGACTCAGGGTCGGGAAAGAGGCCGGCGGGCTGACCTGGGGTGCAATGGCGGACGCCTGAAGCATCTGCAGCCATTGGGCGGCCTCCGCAATCAGGTGGCCCATATTGAAGTAGAGCCGGTTGGCCCACTCTGCCGCTCCTTGCAGGTCGTGAATGTACGGCGGGGAGGTGAGCAGAGTGCCATAGGCTGAGAAGGGGAAGTCTGCCCGGCTGAATATCCCGGCCCGGCCGTTGCTGGCCTGGGCGCGAATCACATCCCACCGCTCCTCGGTGACGGTATAATCCAGCCAGAAGGTAGCCAGGGTTCCGCCTGCCAGTCGCCAGTACCATGCCGCCCCCAGCCGCCCGACATAACCGGGCACGCGCTGGGCGATTTCCTCAAAGATTACGTCTGCCAGGCGCAGGGCCTGAAATGAGGGGTAGAATAATGGAGCCATAGTGATTCACCTGTCGCCGGTCGCAAGTCGCAGGTTGTCGGTAATTTGTCGTCCGTAGTCTATTGTCCGTGGCTTATCTCTGGAACTCTCGCGCCAGTTGGGCGGTGCTAATGTGAATCATCGTCGGGCGGCCATGAGGGCAGGTGCGCGGGCTCTCACACCTTTCCAATGCCCGCAGCAGTTCCTCCATTTCTTCTCGGGAGAGAACCTGTCCGGCCTTGATGGCTCCCTGCTTACACACCCGCCGGATAATTGCCCGCTCTATCTCTTCCTCCGCCCTTCCGCTCCCCCGCCTCTCTGCTTCTCCGCTTCCTTGCTCCTCCGCCAGCCCCTGGGCCACTTCGGTCAGGACGTCCCGGGGATGGGCCGATGTGAGTGCCATCGGTAGCGCCCGCACCAGAAAAGTGTTTCCCCCGAAAGGCTCCACTTCCAACCCCAGACGGCGCAGCATCTCCTGATAGGCCTCCACCAGTCCCGCCCATTCGGGTGACAGGTCCACCGCGACCGGCTCCAGCAAGGGCTGAACCGGTATCCCGCTGGCGCGTTGAGCCATCCATTGCTCGTAGAGCACCCGCTCATGGGCGGCGTGCTGGTCTATCAGATAGAGGCCGTCCGGCCCCTCGGCGATGATGTATGTCGCGGCGACCTGCCCGATCACCCGCAAAACCGGCAACTTTGCCGCAGGAGAGACGGGCGGCATCATCAGCGGCATCGGAGTCGGCCGAAACGGCTCCCTTCGCGGCCCCTCCGGGAACCGGAGTTCCGGAGGACGGGTAGTGGGAGCCGGGCCGGAGATGGTCTGCATGGTCGGAATTCTGGCTTCTTCGGTGACCGCCTGGCGCACGGCTCGCTGGACAGCCCGGAAGACCCCGTCCCCGTCCCGGAAGCGGACTTCCGCTTTGGCAGGGTGGACGTTCACGTCCACATCCTCCGGCGGAATGGTCACCATGACCACCGCCAGTGGGTACCGTCCGGTGGGGATGAGGGTATGGTAGGCCTGGATGATGGCGTAGGTCAGGCGCGCGTCCTGCACCCAGCGGCCGTTGACAAAGAGGGTGATTTCCCCCCGGTCGGCCCGGTGGAGGTACGGCGGACTGACAAACCCTTCCACCCGAACCATTGCGCCCTCTTCGGGGAGAACCTCCAGCAGTGTGCTTCCCACCTCTACACCATAGACTGCCACCAGCACGTCCCGCATCTGTCCGGTCCCGGGCGACCGAAAGACCTCCCGCCCGTCATGAACCAGGGCGAAGCGAAGGGTGGGGTAGGCCATCGCGTAACGGGTGACCCAGGCATCTATATGGCGCCGTTCGGTGGCGGAGGAGCGGAGGAATTTGCGGCGCGCGGGGACGTTGTAGAAAATGTCCTCTACAGTGACCGTCGTTCCCGGCGGGCGTCCGATCGGGCGGCGGCTGACCACCTCGCCTCCTTCCAGCCGGATGAGGGTTCCTGTCTCCTCGCTGGCTGCGCGCGTGGCACAGGTCACCCGGCTGACGGCCGCGATGGAGGCCAGGGCTTCGCCCCGGAAACCCAGGGTGGCAATGCGGGTCAGGTCCTCTGCGGAGGTCAGTTTGCTGGTGGCGTGGCGGTGGAAGGCCAGTTCCACCTCATCGGCGGGGATGCCGCAGCCATCGTCGGCGACGCGCATCATGCTCTTCCCGCCGTCGGCGACCTCAATGCGGATTTCCCGCGCGCCCGCGTCTATACTGTTCTCCACCAGTTCCTTGATTACCGACGCGGGCCGCCCCACCACCTCACCGGCGGCAATCTGAGCGACAATTTCGGGAGGAAGGATATGGATCATGTCGCAGGAAGCAGGTCGCAAAGGAGGACAACCGCAAGGGTTGCCTCTACCAGGGAATTCGCCGCTCCTCGCCGCGCAGGAGTCGGCGGATGTTGGGTCGCAGGGCCCAGAGAATCAGGATGGCGGCCAGCAGTCCGTGAGCTTCATAGGCCCAGGGAATGGCACCCCGGGCGGCTCCGGTTGCGAAAACCAGAGGGAGGAAAAGCGCCACGGAGATGGAGGCGACGGACGCGTAGCGGGTGAGGAAGGCAACCGCCAGTAGGACAGGGAGAGCGAGCAAACCACCAACGGGCCATAGGGCGATAGCCCCGCCAACGGAGGTCGCGGTTCCGGCCCCGCCGCGCAGGCCAAGGAAAAGGGAGTAGTTGTGGCCCACCACGGCGGCGAAGCCCGCCAGCGCCTGCACCAGCGGCGGCCCGTTCAGTGCCCGCGCCAGCCAGACGGCGGCCGCGCCCTTCAATACATCTCCCAGACCCGTAGCGACGGCGGCTCCCCATCCAGCGGCCCGCAGGACGTTGGTGCCTCCCGTCCGCCCGCTCCCGATTTGCCGTACATCCAGTCCTCGGAAAAGCCGGACTACCAGGAACCCCACCGGGATGGAGCCCAGGAGATAGCCTGCTATAAGAGGAATCAACCAGTGTTCTACTTTTACCAACATATTGCGAACGGGTACCTCTGATTATGAACAGGATAGCGCTTCGCTGCGCTGCGTGTCTGGCTGCGCATGAATCAGATACATTTTGAGGGATGGGCGGGGGAACCGAGAAACTCTGCCAGCGCGTCCTCCCAGGGCCGGAGGGTGATGCCCAGCGCGGCGGCAGCAGTGTTGGCCAGCGGGGCAAAGCGCGGCGGGGTGGAGTCCCGCTGGAACTGGTCCAGTGGGATCGGCTCCACGGGAATGTGTTCCCGCCCCGTCTGGCGAAGGATGGCTCGCGCGAACTCGTAGCGGGAGCAGTAGCCGCTGTTGGTCAGGTGGTAAACACCGTAGGCGCCGGTGCGGATCAGCGCGGCCAGCGCGGCCGCCAAGTCGGGCGCATAGGTGGGGTTGCTGACTTCATCTGCGACGACGCGCAGTGCGCCCCGTTCATCCGCCAACTGGATGATGCGGTGGGGGAAATTCCGACCCCCAGGGGCATAGAGCCAGGAGGTCCGAACGATGTAGAAACGGGTCAGCAGGTGGGATACGAGCCACTCGCCCGCTGCTTTAGAGCGCCCGTAGGGGTTAATGGGGTGGGGGGAATCCCATTCCCGATACGGTTCCGTTGCTGTGCCGTCAAAGAC
>DAOTWK010000446.1:0-3347 GCA_034435815.1 Anaerolineae bacterium
GGCGGGCGGCGTCGCCGCCCGCCGAAAACCCCAACTTCTCCCTGGTATAATAGCGGGTGGTCATCATAGCGAGTGCGGCAGATCGTCTACCCCCAGGTGAACTGTATAAGTCCTGAAAACGATCTGCGGCCCGTGAGAGAGGGGCCAGAGGGAATTACCCCCTGGCCCCTTCTCTGTGCCGCCTGATCCCCGTCTTACCGGTAGTAGTTGTTCGCCTTCAGGTCGGCGTCAATCTTATCCACGGCTCTATCTAACTCGGTCTGTACATCGGCGCCGTCGGCGATGTTTCGGAAGGCCGTGGAGAAGGCCGCCGTGATGGTCGGATAGGCGGCGGTGATGGGACGGGGCACGCCCCAGCCAGCCTTGAGTTGCGCCACGAAGGTATACAGCAGGCCACCGGGAGCGAACCGCTTATCTGCCTCAAAGACCGAGATGCGGGCCGGAATTGCCCCGTTGGCGTCGGTCATAATCTTGATGTTCTCCGGTTTCAGCAGGAACTTGAGCACTTTGACCGTCGCCTCCGGGTGCTTGCAGGCACTGGTGATGCCCCAGTTCCAGGAACCCATGCCGGTCTTGGGGCCAGTTCCGAAGTCGGGCATCGGCAGGAGGAGCAGGTCGTCGCCCACAGCCTGGATGTGATCGTTGGCCGTCCAGTGCCCGACCCAAGCCAGAGCACATTTGCCGCTGGTGAAGCAGTCGTCCGTGGCCGCGTAGGCGTTGGCGTAGCCCTTCTGGAACCAGCCCTGGATCATCGTCATCGCCGCGACGGCCTTGGGCCCATTGAGCACGCCTTCGGACGACTCATAGGCCTGGCGGTCAATCAGGTCGGCCCCGAAACTCTGGAGCACAGGTGAGAAGCCATAGGTCAACCACTCGCTGGGCGCCGCCGGCGCGTAGTTCATCTTCAGGTCAATGGCGTACTCCGTTTCGGGGAGCGCCGCTAGAGCCTCCAGCGCCGCGTTGAACTCCTCGCCTGTCCAGGGCTTCTCTACTGTGGGGATGCGCACTCCGGCCTTTTCCAGGTAGGACTTGCGCGCCCAGATGGCCAGCCCGGAGTCAAATTGCCCCAGACTGTAGAGTTTGCCATCCCGATAGGTGCCCTGGGCGATGATGGAGGGCAGGAAGTCGGCGAGTTCGTCCTGGGTGAAGTAGTTGTCCAGCGGGATCAGGTAGCCGCCCCAGACGTAGTTATAGACAAAGGGGCCGTCAAAGTCAAGCAGGCAGGGCAATTGACCTGCGACAGCGGCTGCCTGCACCTGCTGATTGTAGTCGCCCTCGGGCAACTCTACAAGATTCAATTTGATGTTCGGGTCGTCCCACCCGCTGAAGATTTTCGTCAGCGCATCCCGCTCGCCGCCCCGACCGGAGTGGAACCAGACGTCAATGGTTACGGGTCCCTCAGCGGGGGGAGGGCTGGTGGGCTTGGGGGGAGCGGTGGTGGGAACCGGCGTTGCGGGGGCAGGAGTGGGCGTCCCGGCACGGCACGCGCTGGCCACGAGGGTCAGCAGGGTGAGCAGGGTCACGGCGATCCACGATACCTTTTGGGTTTTCATTTTTCCACCTCCTTGGTTATATGGATTGTCGGTAATCATACTCTGCCCTGTTATACCATCGCGCAATCTGGAGAAGATGCGATGGCTTCTGCGATGCTGAACTGCCCCAATACGCATCACCCCCCTTCTAAAAAGTTGTTGCCTAACGAGGGATTTAAACCGGTTGCAATCACGGGTAAAATGATAGAATCATCAGGACGGTCTGGTAGGATTAAACCGGTTGCAATCACTGTTAAAGACACATCGAGACAAAAAAGGACCACCTGGATGCCGTTTACAGTGGGGGCCCGGTGGTATCTCGGATCACCAGTTCGGTGGGTAGCACTTCATACACCGGTTGCGTTTCCGGGTTTTCCAGCGTCTTCAGCAGCAACTCCACGCCGCGCTGGCCTGACTCAAAAAGCATCTGGCGCATCGTTGTCAGTCCCAGAATCTCGGCGATTTCCACATCGTCGTACCCAACCACAGAGAGGTCCCGGGGCACGCGCAACCCCAACTCCCGCGCTGCCTCCAGTACCCCCACCGCCTGCACGTCGCTGGCGGCAAAGATCGCCGTCGGACGCTCGGGGAGGGTGAGCATCTTGATGGCAGACTCCCGGGCATACTGGCGGCCATGCGGACCCTCTGCGTAATACTCGGGGCGGTAGGGAATCCCCGCGGCTGCTAATGCCTGGCGATACCCGAGCGCGCGGTCGCGGCTGGAGGTAAAGTTAAAAGGGTTATCGGCCGGGTCACCAATGAAGCCAATCCGGGTGTGGCCCAGTCCGATCAGATACTCCGTCACCACTCTCCCCCCGGCGACGTCATCTACAGTGATTTGATGCAGTGTGGTCAATGCCGGATGATGGGCGTCAATCAATACAATCGGCACACTTGCTTCCCTCAGCAGCGGTACCTCTTCATCGGTGGGGGATATGGAAATCACTAAAACGCCATCCACGCGGTCCTGGCGCGGAATGGTACGAAAGCAATCGGCGCGCTGTTCTGGGTTCTCTATGTTGTGAATGATTAAATCATATCGGCTCTTAGCCAGCGTGCTCACAACACCTTTCAATCGTTCTATAACAGATGGGGAGGTAAAGAAGGGGACAATGACGGCAAGGTTCAGCGTTTTTCCCGTGGCAAGACGTTGCGCCATGCGGTTGGGGACGTAGTTGAGCGTTTTGACAACCTGCATGACTTTCTGGCGCGTCTCCGGGTTGACCAGGGGGCTATTGTTGATTGCCCGGGAGACTGTTCCTGGCGAGACGCCCGCTATCCTTGCTATATCTCGGATGGTGATAGGTTTCTTGACCATGGACGGGGGCGTACAAAACCGGCTCTTTAAACCGGTTTAATTAAACCGGTTTCATTATACAACATCCGATGCGAGTTGTCAAGACTTCGCGCGGCGCGGAAAAATCAGGGGGACGGCGGCCTGCGGCCGTCGCTCCCAAACCCCTCCTCTCAGAGGCTCCGACTCACAGACTTCGCCCTCTATCCCTCAGAACCACGCCAGGAGGAACCGTGCCAAACCCGATCCACCCCGCAGCCATTCCGCCTCCGGGCTCTCCCACCCTCTCCGGCAGAAGGGTCGGAATCAACACGGGGGTCAGGGAGGGTTCGGGCGCAAGGGGCAAGGAGGCGGCCGTGGGCGCAGGCGTATCCGTGGGAACTGCTGTTGGCATGAGAGTAATTCGTCAATCATCAGATCGGATTAATGTGACTCCGCATCCGCTTTAATTTCTTCCCACAGCCGGTCCAGTTCGGCGATGCCCATCTGAGCCATATCCAGGCCGCGCTGGCGGGCCAGTT
>DAOTWK010000447.1:0-4718 GCA_034435815.1 Anaerolineae bacterium
ACAAAAGTTGACGCCTGGTGAAAGAGTGCCCACGAAGGCCGATTTTGACCGGTGCCGCCAGGCGCAACGGAAGCCAGCCTTTTGGGGTTGGGCCTCCGGCCCATCGTCGGCCTTCGCCGACTGAAGAAAGCATCAACAAAGGTTGACGCCTGGTGAAAGAGTGCCCGCAAGGGCCGATTTCAATCGGTGCCGCCAGGCGCAACGGAAGTCAGCCTTTTTGGGCCTTCGGCCCATTGTCGGCCCTCGCCGACTGAAGAAAGCGTCAACGAAGGTTGACGCCTGGCGAAAGAGTGCCCGCAAGGGCCGATTTCAATCGGTGCCGCCATACGCAGCGGAAGTCAGCCTCTTTGGGCCTCCGGCCCATTGTCGGCCTTCGCCGACTGAAGAAAGCGTCAACAAAAGTTGACGCCTGGCGAAAGAGTGCCCGCAAAGGCCGATTTCAGTCGGCGCCGCCATCCGCAACGGGAGTCAGCCTTTTTGGGCCTTCGGCCCATTGTCGGCTTTCGCCGATTTAAGAAAGCGTCCACGAAGGTTGACGCCTGGCGAAAGAGCGCCCGCAGAGGCCGATTTTAATCGGCGTGGCGAAGCCGCCGGGGGTGGGAATTTGTTAGGTAGCAAAGGAGGAGCCATGACACATCCTTGGGCCGAACGCATTCTTCGTTCCCGTGAGGGGCTGACGGCGCCGGCGCCGGCCCCCCGGCGCTCTAGAGAGGCGGCTGAGGGGGGTTGCGGCGTCCTGGGCCTGGCCGCCAACGTCCCCATCGCCGGTCGGCATGTGATGCCGGCGGTGCAGCAGATGCACAACCGGGGCAACGGCAAGGGTGGCGGTATCGCTATGGTCGGGCTCCATCCCGCCCAGGCTGGGGTGGACGGGAAAATCCTGCGCACCCACTACCTGCTCCAGATTGCACTCCTGGACCCCTCGGCCCGGACGGAAATAGAGGAGACGTTTATCTGCCCGCACTTCACCGTCGCTGCCGCCTGCGAACTGCCGCACCTGCCGGACCACCGCCTGATCGGCCTGGAGGTGCGCCCACCGGACGTCTGGCGGTATTTCGTCCGGGTCCGCTCGGAGGTCCTGGACCGGTTTGCCGCCGAAAAGGGATTGGAGGGGTTGCCGCCCCGCGCGGTGGAGGACGAGTTCGTCTACCAGAACTCCTATCGCCTTAACGTCCGTTTCTATGCCAGCCTGGGGGAGAAGCGGGCCTTCGTCCTCTCCCACGGACGCAACCTCTCCGTCCTCAAGATCGTCGGGTACGCCGAACAGGTGATCCAGTACTACGGCCTGGAGGACCAGGTGGCCCACGTCTGGATCGGCCACCAGCGGTATCCGACCAAGGGGCGCGTCTGGCATCCCGGTGGGGCCCACCCCTTCATCGGGCTGAACGAGGCACTGGTCCACAACGGCGACTTCGCCAACTACCACGCGGTCTGCGAATACCTGCGCCAGCGGGGTATCGGCCAACTCTTCCTGACCGACACCGAGATCAGCGTCCAACTCTTTGACCTGCTGGACCGGGTGTACGGGTACCCACTGGAAGTGACGCTGGAGGCCATCGCGCCCACTACGGAGCACGACTTCTGGATGCTGCCACCGGAGAAGCGGGAACTCTATCGCGCCGTCCAGCGCACGCACTTGCACGCGTCGCCGGATGGGCCCTGGTTCTTCATCCTGGCCCGATCGGCGGGTGACCGGTACGAACTCCTGGGCATCACCGACACGAGTATGCTCCGGCCCCAGGTCTTCGCGCTGTTTGAGAACGAGGGGGGTGGGGAGAAGGTACAGATTGGGCTGATTGCCTCGGAGCGCCAGGCCATCAACGCCTGCCTGCGCTCCCTGGCGGCGGAGGACCCCCGGTTCAAGCCGTTGGCAGACCACTACTGGGTGGCGCGGGGTGGCTCCCATACCGACGGGGGCGCCTTCCACTTTGTGATTTCTCCGGAGGACGGCGGAGTTGCCTCCCTGAGATGTACCGACAAATTCGGGAAGGAGGTCCGGCTGACGCCGGGGCGCCGACACGCCCCGGCGGCCCCCGACCCCGCGCAGGCGGGCCGGGAATTTCGGCGGGACTGGGAGCGGACCCTGCTCCTGGCGCTGGATAACGGCGGCGCGCTTTCGGCCTGGGACGGGATCCGGCCCCGTCTGGTGGCCTGGGATTGGGACGACCTGGCCTGGGGGTTTTGCTGGCTCACGGATCTGGGCCGCCAGGGCGTTGCAGAGTGGCGCTTCGCCTGGGAGGTCTTCACCCTGCTCCGGGACCGCCGGACGGACTTGGGGGATAAAAAGCGTGCATCCTTTCTGGCGCTGGTAGACGAAGCACTGGAAGCGCTCTTTGCAGTGCCTGAAGACGGCTCTGGGGCGGTGAACAACGGCATGCTCTTCCGGCTCACATGGGAGACCCGGCACGGGCTGATTCCTGCGCCGTCTCCTCAGGCGACTCTCATCTTGGACACCCTGGGATTCCCCCCCGAAGGGGAGGAGAGCGCGGCCCGGTGGATCGTCCGGGCGCATCAGTGGGAGTGGCGGCACATCATTGCCTATAACTGGCGGGGCGGCCGCTTCGCGGCCTGCGGTCTGGGGCCTGATACGCGCGGCGTCCGTATAGACCTCTATGGCGACGTGGGCGACTACGCCGCTTCCGGTCTGGACGGCGCGGAGGTCCACCTGCACGGCGACGGGCAGGACCAACTGGGACAGATTCTCAAGGACGGCAAACTGGTCGTCTACGGCGACGTGGGGCAGACGTTTCTCTATGGGGCGAAGGGCGGGGAGATTTACGTCCTGGGCTCAGCCGCCGGGCGCCCGCTCATCAACGCCGTGGGCCGGCCCCGGGCGGTCATCAACGGCACCTGTCTGGACTACCTGGCGGAATCCTTTATGGCAGGCGACCCCCATCGGGGCGGGGGCTTCGTCGTCCTGAACGGGGTCACGTTCGGCCCGGACGGCCGTCTGGAAGACTTGCCCTCGCCCTATCCGGGAGGCAACCTCTTCTCCCTGGCCTCAGGCGGAGCCATCTTCCTGAGGGATCCCCGCCGGGCGGTGGACGAGGACCAACTTAACGGCGGGGTGTTCGCTCCCTTCACAGAGGAGGACTGGCAACTGATAGAGCCGTACCTGCGGGAGAACGAGCGGCTCTTCGGGATTTCCGTTGCAGACCTGCTGACCGTCGGCGGGGTGGAGTGTGCTCCCGCCGAGGTCTACCGGAAAGTGGTGGTGGACCTGGCGATGTCGGTTCTGGCGGACCGGTAGATGAAAAACGTGCCCAGGCATTTCCGAAGTGCCTGGGCACGTTTTTCATGACAAGACTTACGCACTTGCCCTGTGTAGCGCAGGCCGCCAGGCCTGCCGGATACAGGCTAACAGCCTGCGCTACGCAAAAAGTTGGCGTCCTTCGGCTGGAAAGCCCTTTCTGCCACTGGAACTGCGTAAGTCCTATCATCTTGCGAGCGCAGGCTAAAGCCTACGCTCCATCTGCCTGGCTATTTTTGTGATGCTCCCTGACCATAATACGAATTCCCATGGAACCAAAACGTTTCTCGTAGCGGCGGCAAAGCCACTGCCACGAGAAATGATTTCATTCATCCGCCGCGCAGGCGGGAAGCCCACCGGACCAGTTCTTCCAAGAGCAGACGGACCAACCGGCGGGCCGTCTCATCGGTCAGTTGGCCGTCTTCGGAGAACTTCTCCGCGGCGAAGGCGACCAGCACTTCGGGCCGGTTCAGGGGGAACATATTCAGGGCCTGGCAGACCTGACGCAGGTGCGTCTGGGCCCGCACGGTCCCCCAGGTGCCAGCCGTGGCTCCTATAATAGCCACCGGTTTCCCGCTGAACGGAGAGGTTTCGGGCGGGCGGGAGGCCCAATCTAGCGCGTTCTTCAGCACGCCCGGGATGGAGAAATTGTACTCCGGCGTGGCAATGAGCAGGGCATCGGCCTGGCGGACCGCTTCCTTCAGCGTTATCACCGGTGCTGGTTCGCCCTGGGCACGGACATCCTCGTTATAGGGGGGAATCTTGGCCAGGATGGAGCGGTCCAGGATGTGGATTTCCGCGCCGGGCGGCGCCAGGTCCTGCGCCGCGCGCAGCAGAGCGTAATTATAGGACTTTTCCCGCAGGCTTCCAGCGATGCCCAGAATCCGAATTGGGAATCGTAAGTTCATTTGTCTTGTCTGTGCCCCGCTACTGCAACCTTGTCTCACCTACAAGATCAGAAAGTTTTTGCGGGGGACTCTACCACCGCCGCAAAAACTCCCTCCTACAACACTTGCCGAATCTCCTCCGCCGTCTCTTTGGCCCTGTGACGGATCATGCCCAGGGGGACTTTTCCTGCCACCACGACCGAGAGGACGAGGTCTTCGGTAATCGCCAGGGAGTAGAGCAGATATTCGGCGCCCTCAATGCTCTGCTCAAAGCGGAGTTGTTCTTTGCCCAGAATCTGTGCAACGCGCGTGGATGCCCGCCAGGCGTCGGCGACCAGGGAAGTGAGGGCGGAAACGCCGTTTTCGCTCATCCGGCCTGTATGGGCGACCAGTTCGCCGCCCCGGATCAGGAGGACGGCTTCAGCGCCCACTTCCTGTGCCAGCCGGGACATCAGGGGCAGAACATCTGGAACAGCCTCTCCTGTGGGAGCGCGGGCAGGTGCTTCCTCTACCTGCGCCTGGGCCTCCAGCGGGCGGGAAAGGGCCTGCTGGATGCGTTCTGGCAATTCGGGGAGAAAGAA
>DAOTWK010000448.1:0-18831 GCA_034435815.1 Anaerolineae bacterium
CTGCGGGCCACACTGGAGGAATACGCCCGGATTCCCCAGCAGGCCGCGCGCTACGCCGAGGCGGTCCAATCCCCGCGCGAGGTCTTCTTCTGGGCACTGACGCTGGACTACGGCGTCCGCCTCACCCGCGCCGCGCTGGAGTGGGCGGAAGAGGCGATACAAGCAATACGGAATATGCAAACCCGTGAAAAGTGAAACGTGAAGCGCAAGGAGGTCACAATGTACGTTCTCGCCATCAACGGCAGCCCGCGTGGCCGCCGGAGCAACACCGATCGTATCCTCCAGCCCTTCCTGGAGGGCGCACGAGCGGCCGGCGCAGAGACGGAGACGGTCTATCTGGCCAACTTGAAGATTACCCCCTGCTTGGGGTGCTTCACCTGCTGGACGAAGACCCCCGGCGTCTGTGTCCACAGGGACGATATGGTAGACCTGCTCCCCAAACTCCGCCAGGCCGACATGGTCGTCTACGCCACGCCCCTCTACGTCTTTACCGTCAGCGGGCTGATGAAAAACTTTATGGACCGGCACCTGCCAAGCCTGGACCCGCACATTGTCCGGCGGGGTGACCACTATATCCACATTTCCCGCTACGACGACGGGCCGACCCCCCAGAAAGTCGTCCTCATCTCCAACTGCGGCTTTCCGGAACGACATCACTTCTCCGGGCTGGTGGAGACGTTCCGCCGGTTCACCGATGAGCCGGACACCGAACTGGCGGGGGTCATTCTCTGCGCCGGGGGTGAGTTGTTGGCCCAGGAGGCACTGCGGGAGAGCCTCCAGTGGTATCCCGACGCCGCGCGCCGGGCCGGAGAGGAACTGGTCCGCTACGGACGCATTCTGCCGGAGACCCAGGCCATCCTGGACACCCCGCTGGCGGAGCCGGACATCTACGCGAACATGGCCAACTTGTGGTGGGATAGCCAGATCGGCCTTTGCGTCCGTAGTGAGGCACGAAGCGATAGCAGAGTGCCGCCGCAACAGGACTTCCTTTCCCCACCCATCGTCCTCCCCGTCGGGGAATCCGGACCGGGTCCCCGGACCTGCCGGGAGGCCATCCTGGGGATGGCGACGGTCTTCAACCCCGCGGCGGCCGGAGACCTCCAGGCCGACATCCAGTTCGTCGTCACCGGAGAGGAGCCGGGGAACTATGTCCTGCGCATCCGGGACGGCCGCTGCACGGCCCATGAGGGCACCGTCGCCCACTCCGCGATGACGGTCCACACTCCGGCAGACGTGTGGCTGAAAGTGGCCCGAAACGAACTGAGCGGACAGGCCGCCTACGTGAAGGGGTTATATCGGGTGGAGGGGGATTTCGGTCTGCTTCTGCGGTTGGGAAGCCTCTTCTCCGGTCCAGAGGGGCCGAAGGCGCCCCCTGCGCCTGCTGCCGCACCGCCGGAAGAGGAAACGGCCCGGCGAGGGCCCATCCGCCTTCCGGGCATGGCCTGGCTGACGGTGGCCTTTATCCCCTGGATTGTCTACTGGGCGACGGGGGACATCCCCGGCGTGGGCCCCTGGGTCAGCCTGGGGGTACCGTTTTTGCTGGGGGCGCTGATCGGGGGATACCGGATGCGCTTTGCCCGCCCCACCTGGATGGAGGCGGGGACGCCCATCTACTTTGCGCTGGCCGGACTGGCGACGCTCCTGGGGAGCCGGTTCTTCACCGACTACGGGGGTGTCCTGGGGTATTTGGTTATGGCGGCGATATGGCTGGGGACAATGGCGGCGGAGCGGCCACTGACCGCCGAGTACTCCAAATGGTCCTATCCGCCAGCCATCTGGAACCTCCCCGTTTTCCTGCGGACCAACGCCATCATCACCACCGCGTGGGGATGGGTCTATCTGCTGATGGCAGTTCTGGCGCTGGCGGGGCACGCGCGACCCGATCAGGCGTTGTTCTGGACCGTGGTCCGCAACCTGCTGCTGGTGCCGGCCTTCGTCTTCACCGCGTGGTTCCAGAAGTGGTACCCGGCGAGAGGGTAATTTTCAGCCTACCGCAGGGACGCAGAGAGCGCAGAGATTGGGGCAATTTTCCTCTACGTTCTCTGCGTCCTCTGCGGTTACCAAAGCAGGACTATTTGATTTCCACTTTGGCGCCGACCGCTTCCAGTTCCGCCTTGGCGCTCTCCGCCGCTTCCTTCGGGACGGCCTCCAGCACCGTCGCCGGCGCGCTCTCCACCAGGTCTTTGGCTTCCTTGAGGCCCAGGTTGGTCAGTTTCCGCACCACCTTGATGACCTCAATCTTCTTCTCGCCGACCTCCTTGAGCACGACGGTGAACTCGGTCTTCTCCTCCACCGGCTCAGCGGGAGCAGCCGCCGCGGTAGGCATTGCAGCAACCGCCACTGGAGCAGCGGCCGTCACGCCCAGTTTCTCCTCCAGCATCTTCACCAGTTCGGCGGCTTCCAGAAGCGTCAGTTGACTGATCTCTTCCACCAGTTTCTGCAAATCGGCCATTCTTTACCTCCTCACGTTTCACGTTTTGCGTTTCCCTACGCAGCCTGGGGGGCCGTCTTCCCCTCCAGTTTATCCACATACGCCTGCAGCACGTTGAGCACCTGCCGGATTCCGCTGGCGACGACCCCAACCACCTGCGAGGCCGGCGCGTTCACCGCACCCAGGACCTGGGCCAGTACGACCTCCCGTGGCGGGAGATTGGCCAGCGCGGTGACCTGTGCGGCCGTAATCGGCATCTTGCCCAGCAGGCCGCCCTTGACGGCGAATTTCTCACGCCCCTTTGCGAAATCCTGGATCACCTTCGCCACTGCTGGCATCTCGCCGTAGCAGAACGCTACTGCCACCGGACCCTCCAGCCATTCCTGCGGCATTGTCAGCCCCATCCGCTGCAGGGCCAGGAGCAGCAGCCGGTTCTTGACCACCTGGTACGTCGCCTGGGCGCCTCGCAGCGACCGGCGCAGTTCCTCTACCTCCGCCACCCGCAGGCCCCGGTAGTCGGTCAGGATGAGCCCTTGGCTCTTCTGCAGGTGCTCCAGGTACTGTTCCACCCGCTCCGCTTTCTTTGCTCTGGTTATGGCCACCCGACATCACCTCCTTCCGTATCCCGGATTGCGTATTCCGTAAAAAAGAACCCCCGCGCCAGCCGACGCGGGGGAGTCCGCCTCACCGGGCATGGAAAACCATCGCCCAATGAGGTAACCAACACTCTCTCCAGCCTCGGCAGGCCACTTTCAGCGCCCGTCGGCGCGCCTGCTGTCTTCGGCCCTATGCGCTTATCGTGTATCGCGTATCGCGTATCGCGTATCGCGTATCGCGTATCGCGTATCGCTTATCGTGTATCGTAATCTGCAATCTGCTACTATGCCACTTCCAGCGCCTGCGCCGCCACCGGGTCCACTTTGATCCCCGGCCCCATAGAGGACGCCAGGGTGACCTTACGGATGTAGGTGCCTTTGGCGGCCGTAGGGCGGGCCTTCTTGACCGCCTCCAATGCGGCCGCCAGGTTCTCCAAAAGCGCCTGGTTAGAGAAACTGACCCGGCCAATCGGGATGTGCAGGTTGGCCGTCTTATCCACGCGGAACTCGGCGCGGCCGGCCTTCGCTTCGGAAATCACCCGGGGCAGGTCCTCCGGCGGCACCACCGTACCGGTCTTCGGGTTGGGCATCAGCCCACGCGGGCCCAGAACGCGGCCCAGGCGGCCCACTTTCCCCATCATATCCGGCACCGCGATGGCGACATCAAAATCCGTCCAGCCATCCTGAATCTTCTTGATCCCTTCGTCGTCGGAGATGACGTAATCCGCTCCGGCGGCCTCGGCGATCCGGGCCGCGTCGCCGGCCGCGAAGACCAGCACCCGCACCGTCTTGCCCAGGCCGTGAGGGAGCAGGACCACCCCCCGCACTTGTTGATCGGCATGGCGGGGGTCTACCCCCAGCCGGATGTGGACGTCTACTGAGGCGTCAAAGTTTGCGTAAGCGGTCTCTTTGACCAGTTGGACCGCCTCCTGAGGCGAGTACAGGCGGTTGCGGTCCACTTTCTTCAGTGCTTCCAGATACTTCTTTCCCCTCTTCGGCATGTTCCCTCCTTGTGGTGAATAACGGGCGTCGCCCTCCCACCGGGCAGGTTAATCCATAATCTCAATCCCCATACTGCGCGCCGTCCCCTCAATCTGGCGCATCGCGCCCTCCAGGTCCACGGCGTTCAGGTCCCGCATCTTCATCTGGGCAATTTCCCGCAACTGGGCGCGGGTGATGCGCCCGACCCTGGTGCGGTTCGGCTCCGAGGAGCCCTTATCCACCCCAGCGGCCTTGCGGAGAAGGTCTGGCGTGGGCGGCGTCTTCAGCACGAAAGTGAAGGACCCGTCCTGATAAATGGTCACTTCCGCCGGGATAATGTTGCCCGCCATAGACGCCGTGCGGGCGTTGTATTCTTTGCAGAACTGCATCAGGTTGATGCCGTGCTGGGCCAGCGCCGGCCCCACGGGCGGAGCCGGATTCGCCTTCCCGGCCTCAATCTGCAATTTCACGACGGCTTTAATTTTCTTCATCTGCGCTCTCCCAACAAATCTGCGATTTGCAATATGCTACACCCGCTCTACCTGCAAAAAGTCCAGTTCCACTGGTGTATCCCGCCCGAAGAAGGAGACCAGGACCCGCACCTTGGTCCGCTCTTCGTCAATCGTATCCACCACGCCGATGAAATCGCGGAACGGGCCGTCAATGATGCGCACCTTCTGGCCGGTCTTGTAGGTCACTTTGACCCGGGGCGCCTCGGCCTCCATCCGCTTCATTATTGCCTGCACCTCTTCCGGGCGCAGCGGCGTCGGACGGTTGCCCATCCCCACGAAACCGGTCACTCCGGGGGTATTACGGACCACCGACCAGGACTCATCGTCCAGAATCATCTGTACCAGGACGTACCCCGGAAACACCCGGCGCTCTACGGTACGCCGCTTACCGTCCTTGACCTCAATCTCTTCCTCAGTCGGGATAACCACCTGGAAGATTTTATCCTGCATGCGCATCGTCTCAATGCGCTGCTCCAGGTTATGCTTGACCTTGTTCTCGTAGCCGGAGTAGCAGTGAATCACATACCAGGCCCGCTCGTCCGTTGGTTCGGCAGCCGGGTCGGACCGAGTGCTCGTCTGGCTGGCACCAACGGGTGCATCAGGCGCGTCCTCATCCGGCGCGGACGGCACAGCAGACCTGCGCGGTCTTGAAGACCTAACAGGCCTCAAGACTTCC
Organism: Anaerolineae bacterium; assembly: GCA_034435815.1. Lineage (GTDB taxonomy): Bacteria > Chloroflexota > Anaerolineae > B4-G1 > DUEL01 > SpSt-77. The sequence goes on from DAOTWK010000448.1 coordinate 5,197, forward strand.
GTCTCCTCCTGCTCCTCCGCGTCCTGTTCCAGAGTCTCCAGGCGGTCTTCCTGGTCCATCACTCTTTACCCTTCCGCCACCGCTACTCCCGCTGCCGTCCCAAGATGGCCCCAACGACAATCCCGGCCACCAGGACAGCCAGGCCCATCGCGATCCGCCAGGGGTCGCTCTCTATGATGCCCCGCAGCCACCAGGAGAACAGCAGGTCCATCAACCATAGGAAGAGGGCCATGCTGACGGTGACCACCAGAACAATCCGGGTCAGCCGCCAGGTCTCCTCCCGGGTAGGCCAGCGGACCCGTTTGACCTCCACCCGGGTCTCTCGGAAGTAGCGGACCAGTGCGTTTTCTTTTTTCACGATGAACCGTCCTCCGGCGTCATCTGCCCGCGTTTCTTCTGCCTAACATTTCAAGACACCGCCGAGGTGGGCGGTGTCTTGAAAGCCAGCAGGCAGGGGGTGCGGGACTTGAACCCGCAGCCTGCGGTTTTGGAGACCGCTGCTCTGCCTTATTGAGCTAACCCCCTGCGGTTGCAATCCCTTTCGGTCGCCGAACGGGGACAAGCGCAAGACCTGTCCCTACTTACTTAGTCTCCCGATGAGGCGTGTGCTTGCGGCAGCGCGGGCAGAACTTCCGCAGTTCCAGCCGCGATGGATCGTTCCGCCGATTCTTCTCGGTAGTGTAATTCTGTTCTTTACACTCTGTACAAGCCAGAGTAATGGTCAACCGAATCGCCTTTCCCTTCTTTGCCATAGGAATCCCTGAAGTTCAGAATCAACCGCCAGGAGCCCACGATGGGAATCGAACCCATAACCACACCCTTACCAAGGGTGTGCTCTGCCGATTGAGCTACGTGGGCCACAGTGGGCCGGGCAGGACTCGAACCTGCGAAGGCTGAGCCAGCGGATTTACAGTCCGCCCCCTTTGCCGCTCGGGCCACCGACCCATCAAGCCGACGGCGGGACTTGAACCCGCACACTTCCGCTTACAAGGCGGATGCTCTGCCGATTGAGCTACGTCGGCAAAAATTATACCACACCTATCAATAAGGGTCAAGCCCTGCTGGCAAGTATACCCCGATCTGGCCTTTTTGTCAAATTCTACTTCCGCTCCAGCCCCAAAACACGGGCCACTGGCACGACGAAGAGGATCCCCGTGTGATGGGTGTTCAAGTCCCCGATGACTTCCTGGGTCGCAGCAATCACCCGGTCCACCGCCTCCTCGTCCCGGACAACGGTGAAAATGGTACGGTGGTGGAGTTCCCGCGTGCCCAGCAGGTCCCGCACGGAAGGAACCAGCGGCAGGTCATCCCAGATGGCTTGCTGCATGCGCGCCAGGCCGGTGCTCTCCAGAATCGTCACACCAGGGACTCCCGCTTCGTCCCACGTCCGAAGGACATCGGGACACTGGTCGGGGTTATCCAATACCAGAACCACCAGATAGGCCACTCGCATGCCTCCTGAGCAGAGGGTCAGGTTTTGCAGAGGCCCGGAGGGCCTTCGCAAAACCCCTTCTACTTGCGCTGACTGAAGGCGGCCTTTCCAGGCCTTTGACCGAAGGTCAGCCTTCACCGACCCGCTGTACGGAACGAAGTGGAGTGCCGTTTGAGTCCGTTTGAACGCCACTCCGCTTCGCTTCGTGGCTGACTACGAACAATTCTGTTCCTCCGACAGTATTTTTCAGATATACTCTAACAGACCGCGCGGCCTCTACTTGGCGGCGGAGGTGATTTCCGGTACAGGGCCCGCAGCATGATGGGCGTCACCAAGGTCGTCGTCAGCACAACCAGAACTACGTCCGCAAAGATTTGCTGGGTAATCAGCCCGCCCTCCAACTCTATGGCGGCCACGATCAGGCCCACCTCACCCCGGGACATCATCCCTATCCCCAGGCGAAGGGCATCCGTGAAGGAGAAGCCGCCCGCCAGTCCGCCCAATCCGCAGCCAATCACCTTAGAGAGTATGGCCGCCCCGATGAGCGCCAGGGCGCAGCCCAGACCGCTCAGGCCAATAGCCCGCGCGTCCGCCTCCAGGCCGATGTTGACAAAGAAGATGGGCACCACCCACGTGTAGGCCAGAGTGTGCATCCGGTCCCGGATGTACTGGTGAAGCGGCGAACGAGCAAAAGCCAGGCCTGCCAGAAAGGCACCGGTGATGGCTGCGATACCGCCCAGCGCTTCCGCTGCCCAGGCGAAGAACAGGACCGTGACCACGACCAGGGCCATGACCCCCTCGCTGATGGGGAGCCGCTCCACGCGGGCCGGCAGGCGCGGAATCAGCCGCGCCCCCACCCAGATGGCAAGGGCCAGGAAGAGCAACATCCGCACCAGAACCCAGAGGATGTGCCAGAAACCGCCGCCCTCACCGATCAGGGCGCTGGAGACGGATAACAGCAGGATGACCAGGATGTCGTCCACGACGGCGGCCCCCAGAAGCGCTACCCCCACCCGGCTGCGCAGGACGCCCAGTTCTATCATCGTCTGCGCGGAGATGCTCACGCTGGTCGCCGCCAGCATCAGGCCGATGAGCATTCCTTCCAGCAGGCTGAATCCAAAGAGGAGCGAAACGCCCAACCCCAGGGCGATGGGAAAGAGGACGCCCAGGGTACCAGCCCACACGGCAGGCCGCCCCGCCCGTCGCATAGCCTCCAGGTCCACCTCCAGACCGGCGATGAACATCAGGAAGAGGACGCCCAGATGGGCCAGGTGGCGGAGTGTCTCTCCCAGATGACCACCGGCAAAGACGGGCCAATGGAGCATGTTCAGGGCCGTCGGGCCCAGGATGAGGCCGATGAGCAACTCTCCCAGTACCGCTGGCTGTCCCAGGCGGACGCTCAGGTAGCCAGAGGCTTTGGCGGCGAGGATGATGAGAGCGAGTGCCAGCAGAAACTGGAGCAGCGAGTTCATGTCCTCCTTCGGCAGCGGGACGACTGCGAGCAGTGGTCCTACAATCCCAATTCCGCGCGGGTGCGGATGTAGCGGAGCACCTGCTCGCGGGAGAGCATCCCCACCAATTCGTCCTCCAAGACGACCGGTATCTGGTTGATCCCCGCGTCGTCCATCATCCGCAGGGCGTCCAGAAGCGGCATATTCGGTGCCACCCGGATGGTCCGCTCCCAGGGCACAACGATCTGAGTGAGGAATGTTCTGCCCCAATCTTCCTGGGGCACCCTCGTGACGTCGGCGAGGGTCAGGATGCCGCGCAGATGGTCTTCCTCAGTCACAAAGAAGCAACGCCGCCCGCCGGCCAGGATGTAGCCATCCACCAGGTCCCGCAGGGAGAGAGTGGCCGGGACCAGCGGGCAATCCCGGGCCATGACCTGCTCCACGGTGACGCCCCGTAGGGCCTTCTGCATGCTGGTCTGCGCGTAACTGGCGGCGGCGGCGTTCTGTAGGAACCAGCCGATGAAGGCCAGCCAGAGGCCGTTGACCCAGTTCCCGGTCAGCATAATCAGCAGGCCCACGCCGATGAAGCCAAAGGCCACCAGTTGGCCCGTGAACGCCGCAATCTGGCTGGCGCGGTAGAAACTCCCCGTGAAGTACCAGACAATCGCGCGCAGGACCCGTCCGCCGTCTAAGGGGAAACCGGGGATCAGGTTGAAGAGCCCCAGCATCAGGTTAATGCGCATCAGCCAGATGCTGGGCGCGGCCAGGTAGGGAACCGCCCGGTCCAGCCACCAGAGGCCGGCGAAGAGGCCGGCCATTGCAAAACTGGCTAAGGGCCCGGCGATGGCGACGCGGAACTCAGTTCCCGCGTCCTGCGGCTCCCGCCCGATCTGCGCCACGCCGCCGAAGATGAAGAGGGTGATCCCCTGGACGGGAATCCGGTTGCGGATTGCCACCACGGAGTGGCTGAGTTCGTGGACCAAGACCGAACCGAAGAAGAGGAGGCTGGTCAGGGCCCCCAACCCCCAACAGGCGGCGCGGGAGAGGGACGGGTACTCCGCCGGGAAGTACCCGACCGCCAGGGACCACGTCACCAGTCCAAAGATCAGAAACCAACTGACGTGCAACCCGACCGGAATCCCCAGAATGCGCCCCAGTTTGATATTCGCTTCCATATCTCTCCTCCTTATGCTGGTGACCTACTGCAGAGCCTCCGCCGCGTCGTCCAACCGCTCCGATGGGCCGATGAGGATCAATTCGTCGCCGGGCAGAAGCCGCACGTCACCATCAGGGTTTGGAATAGAATACGTGCCCCGACAGATTGCCAGCACAGTCACGCCGTACTGCTGGCGCAATTCCATCTCTGCCAGCGTCCGTCCGGCGGCGGCGGCCTTGTCGGGAATTCGCAGCCGTCCCACCTGCAGGCCCGGCAATTGCAGTTCCAGTTCGGGAAAGCAGATTGACTCCAGTTCGTGCGTGCGCAGGTCGTAGTGGCCGCGCAGTTCGTCTACCGCCGTCTCCGGGCACAGCGGGACGCCGACGAAGTAGGACGCGCGGCCGATCATATGAGCGGCCACCGGTGCCGTCAGAAAGACGAAGGCAATGGCCGCCAGAGCACGGGTGGCGACGCCCAATTCGCCGAAATAGACCGCCACCGCCAGTAGGGTGGAGCCGACGCCCAGTGTGGCGACCTTCGTCGTGGCGGACATCCGGGTATAGAGGTCAGGCATGCGCAGAATGCCTATGCTCCCAATCAGCGCAAAGGCCGCTCCGATCAGCACCAGGATGCCGCTGACGATCTCCCTCACGGTCCGACCCTCCGCTCCAAATAGCGCGCAAATGCGACCGTCCCCAAAAACGAGAGGAGCGCCAAGACGATGGCCACGTCCACCAGCACGGGCAGGTTGCGGGCAATCGCATAGACGGCGATCATCCCCATCCCCAGCGTCCCGATCAGGTCCAGCGCGACCACCCGGTCGGGCAGTGTGGGCCCCCGCACCAGGCGGACGAAGGCCAGCACCATCGCCAGGCTCATCGCTGGTAGCACTACGAACAGAATCAGGTCCGCCAGACTCACCGCATCACCTCCAGCAGCCGTCGCTCAAACCCATCCTTAACTTTCCGCCTGAACCAGACCGGGTCTTCCCCTATGTCCATGGTGTGGATGTACAGGACCTTCCGGTCAGCCGATACGTCTATGCTCAGGGAGTCGGGCGTCATGGTGATCAGGTTGGCCAGCAGGGTGATTTCCGCGTCGCTCCGCGCGTCCAGCGGGACGGCGACGACGCCAGGCCGCAGTCGGTAGCGCGGGTTGAGGACAATGTACGCTACGCGCAGGTTCGCCTTGAAGACCTCCCAGAGAAAGAACAGGACGAACCCCAGGAACCGACGCGCCTTTCCGAAGTACGAAGAGGGTCCCAGGATTCGCTGAGCCAGCCAGAGGGCACCGTAGCCCAGCGCGAAGCCGAAGGCGAAGTTGACCGTAGTGAATCGTCCGGTCAGCGCGACCCAGGCCAGGGCCAGCAGAATGTTGAGCAGAAACGCGCTCATCCTGCCTCCGCAAGGTGAAGTGAGGTGACAGTCACCTTCAAGGTGATTGTTACCGCATCAACTGCTCTGCAGCCCGCATGCTCAGGACGAAGAGCGGGCCAGCGGCCAGGCCGAGGACGACCGTCAGCACGGCCAGGAGCCCCAAAGGCAGCCAGAGAACAGTGGGACAACTGCTTGCAGTTGTCCTACCCTCTTCTGGCAATGACTTCCAGAAAGCCTCGTTCCAGATTTTCATCATAGAGAAGAGAGTCAGGATGCTCACGCCCAGAGAGACGGCGACGATGGCGAACTGTCCGGCCTCCAGCCCGGCCCGGACCAGCGCCAGTTTGGCGAAGAAGCCGGAGAGCGGCGGGAGCCCCGCCAGAGAGAGGGCCGGGAGCAGGAACAGGACGGTCAGAGCCGGTTGCGTGCGGTAGAGCCCGCCCAGTTTCTTCAGGTCGTAGGTTCCCTGGAGCCGGTGGACGATGCCGCTGACCAGGAAGAGCGCGGCCTTCGCCAGGATGACGTGGGCCATAAAGAAGATTGTCCCCGCCAGCGCGGCCGTCGTATACAGTCCCAACCCCATCAGCAGATAGCCAATCTGGCTGATGATGTGGAAGGAGAGGAGACGGCGCATTTCGGTCTGCGCGACCGCGCCCAGGACGCCCGTGACCATCGTCAGTCCAGCGACAACCAGAATCAGGGTATGGGTATTATACCCCACGTCCGGCACAAAGAGCAAGGTGAAAACGCGGACCAGCGCGTAGACGCCCACCTTGGTCAGCAGGCCGGAGAAAAGGGCCGTGACGGCTACCGGCGGCGTGTGGTACGAGGCCGGAAGCCAGAAAAAGAGCGGGAAGAGAGCCGCCTTGATGCCGAAGGCGACCAGAAAGAGGAGCACGATGGCCGTTGCCAGGCCCGGTTGTTCCACTCCCCTCAGCCGCTGGGCGATATCGGTCATATTCAGGGCACCGGTCACTCCATAGAGGATCCCCACTCCCACCAGGAAGAGGGCCGACGCCATCAGGTTGAGGGCGACGTACTTGATACCCCCCTCCAGTTGGGCCCGCTCGCCGCCCAGCGTCATCAGAACGAAAGAAGCGATGAGCATCACCTCAAACCAAACGTACAGGTTGAAAAGGTCGCCGGTGAGAAAGGCCCCGCAGACGCCCATCAATAGGATGTGCAGGAGCGGGTAGTACCCGAACCGCTCCCGGTCCGGGTCTATGCTCCCCAGGGAATAGATGGCGACGGAGAGGCCCACCAATCCCGTCAGCGCCACCATGATGGCGCTAAAGAGGTCGGCGGAGAGGGTGATGCCGAAGGGCGCGGGCCAGTTGCCCACATACAGCATCTGGACCCCCTTGCGCCAGACAGAAGTCAGGAGCGCCAACCCCGCGCCCAGCAGCCCCACCGTGCCCAGGATGCTCAGCGCGCGTTGGACGGGCCGCCAGTCCCACGCCAGCAGCGCTACGATTCCGGTCAGAAATGGGATCAGGATTGGGAGAACGAGCGTCATAAGTCCGTCGTCCTGAAATCATCCAGATCGTCGGAGTCCACCGTCTGGTAGGCGCGCTTGACAAGGATGATAGTGAAGGCGTGGACGCCGAAGCCGATGACGATGGCCGTCAGGATCAGGGCCTGAGGGACCGGGTCGGCGTATGGGCCTGCGAGGGTGGTCGCGTCGGGCGGTATAAGGGGCGGACGGCCCCGAAGCAGGCGGCCCAGGGTGAAGATGAGCAGGTTGGCCGCCTGGCCCAAAAGCGCCAGGCCGATGACCAGTTTAACCAGGCTCCGCCGCATCAGCATGTAGAGCCCGGCCGCGTAGAGCCCTCCGATGACGAAGGCCAGAATCGTCTCCATACTCGCTCCTTTTGCAAACCGCAAGGGGCGCAAAGATAAAATTTAGAAAAAGTCTGTGCACCCTTGGCGTTCTCTGCAGTTCACTCACTCCTCCGCCAGGGTGAAGATGATGGTCAGCATCACCCCGATCACGGCCAGATAGACGCCCACGTCAAAGAGAAGCGGTGTCCCCACCTTCCCCAGGACGGGCAGGGTGGGCTCCGCCCAGAGGCCGGTCATAAAGGGCAGGTCCAGGAAGACCGACGGCAGACCACTGACGACGGCAACCAGCAGCCCGACGCCAATGAGGGCGCGCGGGTCCACCCCCAGCGTGCGGCGGGCCGCCGGGACTCCGAAGGCGATGGCGTAGAAGGAGAAAGCCGCCGCCACGACCAGGCCCCCCACGAAGCCCCCTCCCGGCTCGTTGTGCCCGCGCAGGAGCAGGAAGACCGAAAAGAGCAACATCAGCGGGAACAGGTATCGGACAGCGGTGGAGAGGATGAGTGAGAACATCGGGCCTCCTTTCCCTCACCCCTCCCTCGCCGCTTTCGGTGGCAACCCCTCCGGAGGGGGTTGGGGGTGGGGTGAGGACCTCAGCCGCAGGAGCGCATAGACGCCGATGGCGGCTACTCCCAGCACCGTAATCTCCCCCAGCGTGTCCAGCGCGCGGAAGTCCACCAGAATCACGTTGACCACGTTGCGGCCCTTCGCCAGAAGCCAACTGTTCTGGGCGAAGAACGCGGCCAGGTGCGGCTCGCGGGGCACAGAGGTCGCAATGAGCACCAGCGTGGTCATCAGCCCACCCGCCAGCAGCGCGATGAGGGCGTCCCGAACGCGCGCCCCCCGGCCCGAAAGCGCGGCAAAGCGCGGCAACCGGTAGACGACCAGGACGAAGAGGATGACCGTCAGGGTCTCCACGGCCAACTGGGTCATCGCCAGGTCCGGCGCGCTGAAGAGCATGTAGATGAGCGCCACGCCGTAGCCAACAACGCTCAGCGCGGCCGCGGCCGCCAGCCGCGAAGAGGTCGTCACCGCCATCAGTGCCCCCAGCAGGATGAGCCCCGCGATAACCCACTCGTGGAAGCGGACGTCCGCGACTTCGCCCGTCGGCCTGATCCCTCCACTCCCCATGAGCAGCCCCGACCCGACCAGCCCGACGGTGGTGAGGACAATCGTCATCAGATACAGCCGCAAGTAGCCGTGCTGAAGGAGGCGGGTCTGGGCGCGGGCCAGGCCGTTCAGGCCAACCAGGAGCCCGTCATACCACCGCTGCGGCCCGAACCGGCCCACCGCGTCCCCCAGAGCCCCCGCGCGGCGCAGGACGCCCCGCGCCGCGTAGAGGCTGGCCCCGGCCACCAGAGTGGCGACGCTCAGCGCGAAGACCGGATTGATGCCGTGCCAGAGTTTCAGTTTCACCGTCGTCGGTTCGGCCCGGACGGCGCTGACAGCCACCGAGAGCAAGGAGTTGACGACCGTCTCCGGGAAGAGGCCGCAGCAGAGGCTCATCCCCGCCAGGACGACCGGGCCTATGAGCATCGCGGGCGGGGCCTCGTGTGGCTTCTTGGGCAAATCGGCGCGACGGCGGAAGAAGGGCGCCAGCCCCGCCATTCCCGCCACCGCCACCAGGAAGACGTTCGCCAGGACGCCCGCGCCCGTCACCAGGACGGCCGCGCGCGGCGCCTGGAGTTTGGCCTCGTAGAGCAACTCCTTGTTGATGAAGCCCAGCATCGGCGGGAGCCCGGCCATGGAGAGCGCGGCCAGTCCGGCGGCCAGGGCGGTGATGGGCATCGCCTGCGCCAGGTTGCCCAGCCGGGTCACGTCTCGCGTGCCCGTCTCGTGGTCCACTGCCCCGGCAACCAGGAAGAGCGCGCCCTTGTAGAGCGCATGGGCCAGCAGGAAGAGCATCCCCGCCTTCACGGAGAGGACCGTATCCAGCCCCAGGAGCAGGACCAGCGCCCCCAGCGTGCTGACGGTGGAGTAGGCCAGGAGCCGCTTCAGGTCCCGCTGCCAGAGGGCGATCAGCGCGCCCAGGAGCATCGTGGCGGTACCTGCCCCGGTGACCAGATAGTGCCAGGCCTCGCTCCCGCCCAGGACCGGGCTCAGGCGGGCCAGGAGATACACCCCCGCCTTGACCATCGTCGCGGAGTGGAGATACGCGCTGACCGGCGTGGGCGCCTCCATCGCGCCCGGCAGCCAGAAGTGGAAGGGAAACTGGGCCGATTTGGTGAAGGCCCCGGCCAGCACGAGCAGGAGAATCGGCAGGTAGAGCGGGTGCCCCTGAACCGACCGTCCGGTCTGCAGCAGGACGGAGAATTCGGTACTGCCGCCCGCTCGTCCCAGCAGGATCAGCCCCACCAGCAGCGCCAGCCCTCCGACGCCGGTCACCAGGAGCGCCTGGAGCGCCGCCGCGCGGGCCGACTCCCGTTCGTGCTCAAAGCCGATGAGCAGGAACGAGGTCAGGCTCGTCAGTTCCCAGAAGACAAACATCGTCAGCCCGTTATCGGCCAGGACCAGCCCCAGCATAGAGGCCATGAAAGTCAGCAGGTACAGGTAGAAGCGGCCCAGGTGCGGGTGTCCTTTCAGGTACGACCCGGCATAAACCACCACCAGCGCGCCGATGCTGCAGATGAGAAGCGCGAAGAGCAAACTCAGCCCGTCCAGGTAGAAGGAGAGGGAGACCTCCAGCGCGGGCACCCAGGGGACGGAAACGGCGACCGTCCCGCCCGCCGCGACCGGCCCCAGTAGGCGCGCAAAGTAAACGGTCAGCCCGGCGGGCAGAAGGGCCAGGATCCAGCCCGCCCGTCCGCGCGCCAGGCGAACGACCGTCGGCGCCAGAAACGCCAGCAGGAATCCAGAGAAAACGGTTATCAGCAGGCCCATTGGGTGAATCCTGTGCTGATGTGAGATAATCTTGCGCTAATGCCGCAAGATTTTGTGGTTTAACAAATCGTTCCGGCGATGTAACTGCCTCTCAAGGGGTCGGGATATCTTTCCCCCACTGGCGCTGTCAGGCAGTTTTGACCCCCTCATCCCCCCTTGTCCCCCTTCTCCCCCGAAACGGGGGAAAAGGGGGGTAGCGGAGAGGGGGTTTGCGGCTGATTGCCCAAATGATTTTCAGTTGCAATAGCGCTGGGCGAAAAGCAAAGGCTACGGCGAGGGCGCAGGCATTCGGCGGCGGCGCAGCCACTTCTCCGCCTCCACAATCAGATACCCCGCCAGTCCAACCCCGACAATCCGCCCCCAGGATGCGGCGCTGATCGGCGCGCTGGAAAGGGCGGAGTTCATCAACGGCACGTAGGTGAACAGAAGTTGCAGAAGAATCATCGCCGCGATGCCCAGCACCACCCACCGGTTGGCAAACACGCCAATCTGGAACCCTGTGCCCGTCACCCGATAGAGGGCGCCAGGCGTGGGTAATTTATTATCCTTAACAAATGACCAGATGTCAAGTTGCCCGACGGTAAACCCTCGGGCTCGGTTGCGAAGCCCCCTTCGGGGACTGAAATCCGGCTTGTCCGAGGCCTCCATAGCCCGAAGGGCTTCGTTTTCTGAGCCCGGACGCTTACGTCCGGGTCTCAGAGTCGCCCCGACGCAGACCACGGTTTTCTGCAGCCCTATCCGAAGATGTGGGTAAAGTCAAGCGATGCCCGGCGCTTGACAAATTGGCATTCTGGGTTATAATCCCATTTAGTGAAATTTATTCCCATTTTTTGGGACTTCCTCATATACCGAAGGAGGCCCGCCATGCGCCTCACCCTCATCGGTCACATGACCGTGCGCGCAGAACTGGACGGTATAGCCTTCCTGACCGACCCCTGGTTCGGCCCGCGCACCTGGCTGGAACGCCGCCTTGCTCCCCGTACCCTTCCTCCCGCGCTCTCCCCGGATGAAATCCCTGCGCTGGACGCTCTGCTGGTCTCCCACGACCACATAGACCACCTGGACGATCTGGCACTGGCGCTGGCCCGGCGGCTGGGATGCGTCATCATCGGCTCCGAGAAGGCCGCTCGGCGGGCGCGGCAGGCCGGGGTGCAGGAGGCCATCCCCTTGCGGACCGGCGAGAGTGCTTCGCTGGGCCCCCTCACCGTCCACGCCGTCCCCGCCGACCACCCCCTGGCCTCCGACGCGGTGGGGTTTGTCGTCCTAGGGAGCCGGAACTTCTACTTCAGCGGCGACACCCGCTGGGCCCCGGCGCTCCGGGATGCTCTCTCCGCCTTTCCCCTGGATGTGGCCCTGGTCCAGGCCGCCTGTGCCCACTACCCCTTCTTCGGCGATGACGGGATGTCGCTCCCGGACGTTGCCGCTCTGGCCCGCGCGCTTCGGCCCCGCTGGACCGTCCTCCTGCACCTGCACTGTGCCGGGAAGTGGCTGGACCGGGCCGCCGGGCTCCGGATAGAAATGGACAACGCCGACCGGGTGCTGGCCGCGCTCTCCGCCTGGGCCGACTCGCTCCGGGCCGAGGGCCTGGGCGTCCAGTTGCTGGAACCCGGCGAGCCTTGGGAAACGTAGTACGCAATACGCAATACGCAACACGTAAGGAGGTGCAAAATGGCCGTAACCGACATTCCCCTGGACGAGATGATTGCCCGCTACAAGCAGGTGCGCACCCCCGCCATCGCCGACATCCTGGACCAGAAAGGACTCTTCCACCAGATTCTCCCGCCCCAAATCCAGGCCATCGCGCCGGGGATGCGCGTGGCAGGGCCTTCGCTGACCGTCAAAGGCACCCCGACCGTCATCCACAAGGACGAGTACCTGCAGGTGGCGGTGGAGGCGTATGCGACGCTCCAGCCGGGCCAGGTGGTGGTCTACGATACGTCCAATGACCCCGGCACCGCCCACTGGGGGGAGATGATCAGCACCACGACAAAGGCCAAAGGCTGCGGCGGCGCGGTCATAGATGGCGGCGTGCGGGACGTGGAGGCCATTATAGAACTGGGCTTCCCGGTCTTCGCCCGCTACAAGACCCCCGCCGACATCCGCGGCCGCTGGCGCTACGTGGAGATCAACGTCCCCATCCGCATCGGCGACGTCCACATTCGCCCCGGCGACTGGGTGGTCGGCGACGCCAACGGTGTAGTCGTCGTCCCCCAGGACCTGGCTGTGGAGGTCTTGCTGGAAGCCGAAAAGGTCATGGAGACGGAGCGGAAAATCTGGGAGGAACTGCGCGCGGGCGAACATCCGCTCAACGTCTACCTGAAGTACGGGCGGTTCTGACGGAGGGGCAATGAAAATCACCGACCTGATCGTCACCCCCGTCGCCATCCCGCTGGGGGTTCCGCTGGCCCATGCCTGGGGCGTCCATCTCGGCTTCGGGCGGGTCATTATCCAGGTCGTCACCGATGAGGGACTGGTCGGGCTGGGCGAGACAACACTCACTCCCAGCGGCCGTCAGATGGAAGAGGTGCTCCGCTCCTGCCGGATGCTGATCGTGGGCGAAGACCCCTTCAACCTGGAGCGGCTGCGCTGGAAGGTCTCCAACCCCTTCTACGTGCGCATGTTCGGCCCCAATCTGATCAACGCCTACGCCGCCATTGAGTTCGCCTGTCTGGATATCCAGGGGCAGGCGGTGGGACGGCCCGTCTGCGACCTCTTGGGCGGGCAGATGCGGGAGCGGGTGCCGGTCTCGGCCTACATTTTCTACGAGACGCCGCCCGGCGGGGAGGAACGGCTCCCCTGGGAGGAGGCGGATGCCCGCATCGTGGAGAAATGCGCCGAACTGGTGGAAGGGAAAGGCTGCCGGGCCATCAAATTCAAGGGTGGCGTCTACCCGCCCCACCTGGAGGCGGAGACGGTGCGCCATCTCCGGGCGCGCTTCCCCGATGTCCCCATCCGGCTGGACCCCAACAGTTCCTGGGCGCTGACGACGGCGGTCCGCATCGCCCGCGAACTGGCCGACTGCGGCCTGGAGTATCTGGAGGACCCGGTCTGGGGGCTCTCCGGAATGGCCAAACTGAAGCGGCTGGCCCCCTGGATGCCGCTGGCCTCCAACATGGCCTGCTTCAGTTACGAGGACGTCGCCCCGGCGACGCTGCTGGATGCGGTGGACGTGGTGCTGGCGGACCCCCACTGGTACGGCGGATTGCGGGCCACCCGTGCCCTGGCCCAACTCTGCGAGACCTTCGGGCTGGATATGGGGATGCACTCCGGCACCGAGTTCGGCGTCTCCCTGGCCGCGGTGCTCCACCTGGCCGCGTCGCTGCCCAGCATCCACCACGCGCCGGATGTCCACTACCACTACCTGGGGGACGACGTGATCCAGGGCGGTCCGTTGCCCTACGAGAACGGCGCCATCCGTGTCCCCCCGGGGCCGGGCCTGGGGGTCAAACTGGATCCGGACAAACTGGCCCTCTACAACCAGGTATACGAGTGGTACATCGC
>DAOTWK010000449.1:0-2399 GCA_034435815.1 Anaerolineae bacterium
TGGGTGGTGGAGCATTACCGTCATCGGGCTGAGGTTGCCGGAATCGCCATCACGACAGAGGTCTCCGAGGGCGTACCCACCATCCTGGCTGATCGGGAGCATCTGCTCCTGGCTATTTCGCAGTTGGTAGATAACGCCATCAAATTCAGCCCCCAGGGGGGAACAGTGCGTATCCGGATATGGTCGGAAGGAGATTGGGTGAACCTGGCTGTCCAGGACGAAGGGATTGGCATCCCTCAGGAGCATCTTCCGCACATTTTTGAGCGCTTCTATCAGGTAGATGGCTCCACCACCCGCCGCTTTGGAGGGATGGGCATCGGTCTGGCCCTGGTGTGGGAAATCATGGAAGCCCATCGCGGATTTGTCAGAGTAGAAAGTGAGGTGGGGAAAGGGAGCACTTTTACCCTCTCGTTCCCTCGGGCCGGAGGGTGAGGCATGAAAAAATGGTTCATCGCTATCGCCGGGAATATCGGCGTCGGCAAATCGAGTCTGACTGGAATGCTGGGGGCGCGATTGGGCTGGGAGCCATTTTTTGAGGCCGTCTCCGATAATCCCTACCTGGCCGACTTTTATCATGACATGGCCCGCTGGAGTTTCCATTCCCAGGTCTTTTTCCTTTCCCGACGCCTTCGCCACCATCACCAGCTATTGCAGCGGCCCAACTCGGTGGTGCAGGACCGGACGGTCTATGAAGATGCGGAAGTTTTTGCCTGCAATCTGTACCGCCAGGGATTGATGAGTGAGCGAGATTACCGCAGTTATCGGGAGTTATATGAGGTGTTGAGCGCGCTGTTACCCCCACCGGACCTGGTGGTGTACCTGCGGGCCTCGGTGCCGACGCTGATGGCCCGTATCGCCCAGCGGGGACGTCCTTTTGAGCGGAGGATCACACCGGAATATCTGGGACAATTGAACGAGCTATACGAGGCGTGGATTGGCCGATTCAATCTCTGCCCGGTCCTGACCATCCCTTCGGACCGACTGGATTTCGTGGCCAATTCCCATCACCTGGACTTGATTGTGGAGAAGGTGCTGGAGAAGTTGCAGGGGCGGGAAGTGGTAGAGTTTGACGAGTAATTTGAAGGGGTTGCTTTGCGTTGGGCAGGAGCGGAGCGAGAAAATGAAGGAGTGTGCATCTATATGAAGCGGCGTGGACGAAGTCGGTTGAAAGAATACGATTGGCTGATGGAAGTTGCCCGGGAATTAGCGGCCGGGTTGGACTTGGACGGTGTGGCGCGGCGGACACTGGCGCTCAGCCTGCAGGCGGTGGAAGCGGACCTGGGCAGCCTCATGCTTTTGAATGAAAGAGGACGGCCCGTCATAGCCCTTCTGTTTCACGAGGGGCGGTTCCGTCGGGGCAGCCTGGCTTTGGCACGGCGGGTGCTGACGGAAGGGCTGGGCGGCTGGGTACTGCGGAATCGCCAGGCCGTCCGGCTGGACGACGCGGAGGAGGATCCCCGCTGGCTCCGGTTGCCGGAGCCCGACATCACCGCTCAGGCCCGCTCCATTCTTTGTGTACCGCTGATTTCCCCCCGACGGGTAATAGGGATTCTGACCTGCACTCACTCCCAGCCGGGGTACTTTAATGATGCGGACTTGTGGGCGCTCCAGTTTGTCGCCGATCAGGCGACAGTTGCGCTGGAGAATGCATGGCTGTTTGCGGCTGAGGAGCAGCGTCGCCACCTGGCAGATACCCTGCGTGATATCGCCCGTGCTCTGACGGCCACGTTGGATTTGGATGAGGTGCTTCCTCTCATTCTGGAATCCCTGAGTCGGGTGGTTTCCTACGACAGCGCGTCCGTTTTTCTGCTGGAGGGTCAGCAACTGATTATCCGGGCTTGGCGAGGTTTTGAGCACACGGAGGTCGTGCAGAACCTGACCCTTCCTGTGGAAGGGAACCATATCATGGCCCGTGTGGTGGCCCATCGTGAGCCCCTGGTCTGCGCGGATGTCCAGGAGGAGGAAGGGTGGCAGAATATCCCTGGCATCCCTCTCATCCACGGATGGGTCGGTGCACCCCTGGTAGCCCGGGGGAAGGTCGTCGGGGTACTCACGGTGGATAGCCTGCAGCCGGATGCGTACGATGAAGAGGACGCTCGCATAGTTGCTGCCTTTGCCGATCATGCCGCCATCGCAATTGCCAATGCCCAACTGTGGCGGCAGACCCGGCGGCAACTGGAAGAAGTGGCGTTTCTCCATCGCACGGGCCAGGCGCTGGCTGCCTCTCTGGAAATGGAGGATGTCCTGCAGTCGTTGCTGGATAGTGTACGGGAACACTTCGAAACGGAAGCGGCCTCCGTTGCCCTGGTAGACGAGCAGACCCGCGAATTGGTCTTTCGGGTGGCAACCGGTGGCGCAGCCGATCAGGTGGTCGGGGTGCGACTGAAACCTGGACAGGG
>DAOTWK010000450.1:0-4341 GCA_034435815.1 Anaerolineae bacterium
GTCGTAGCCGACCTGGGCCGAATGGACGCCGCCATGCACCATCGGCGGGATGCGCCGACAGATGCGCTCCCCAGCGCGCTCCACGAAGTCCGGGCGGACGAATTCATCATCGGCAGGGGGCAGGCCCAGGAGGTTGCCGTCCTCCAGCCCCACCAGCGTCAACCCGCCGGTCTCCGGACGGAAGTACATGGAGTTGGGGAAGTCTATCACCGTCGGGTGGGTGGGGATGTCGGGCGGGCGGTGGGCGAACATCGTCTCGTGCCGCCAGGTGCCGAGCGGCAGATCCAGGCCGACCATCCGGCAGACCTCCCCCGCCCATGGGCCGGCCGCGTTGACCACAACGGGCGCCGAAAATTCCCCCTTCGGGGTGACCACGCCGGTGACCCTCCCGCCCTGCACACGGATACCGGTAACGGGACAATCCTGCATCAGGACGGCGCCACGCGCTCTGGCCGCGTTCATCAGACTCTGGGCAGTGGATGTGGGGTCCGCGTAGCCCGATTCCGGTTCGTACGCAGCCAGGTCAAAGTCGTCGGTGGCGAAGGACGGGGCCAGCCGCTTCACGTCGTCGGCGGTGACCAGCAGGGAGGGGATGCCGATGCGCTGGTGCATGCGGACGTTCGCCTCAAGGGCATCGGCGTGCTCCCGTTCCACAATCTGGATGAAGCCGGTGCGGGTGAACCCGCAATCCGGCCCCTCCCCGCCGACGCGCCGGCCCCAGTCCCGGAAGTACCCGAAAGAAACCCAGGCCAGGCGGGCCTCCGCCTCCAGGTCGTAGTGCATCCGTACCAGCCCGCTGGAGCGCCCGGTGGCCCCGGCGGCGACAAACTTCCGCTCCAGGACGGCAACGCGGATGCCCCGTTGGGTCAGATGGAAGGCCAGACTGGCGCCATGGATGCCACCACCGATGATGAGGACGTCAAATGTAGGGGTCATGGGGAGCCTCCTGATGAGATATGAATAAATTTTATTGCGACGGCGAAGTTGTCGCAATAAAATTATTTACAATCAAGAGCGGGCCTGAATCGCTCCGAAGGGACAGGCGGGAACGCAGGCCAGGCAGCCGTAGCAGCGGTTGCCATCTACCCATGGCGGCTCACCGGGGTCCACGGCCCGCAGCGCCTTACTCCGGCAGACCTCCCGGGCCGGACACCGGCGGCATACCTGGCAAAGGTCCACCACAACCTGTGGAATCTGGGGAGGCAGAGGATGTTCGGGCATCGCCGCCTTTGACGCTTCTACAGACGCAGTGCAGGCCGCCAGGCCTGGTGGATACAGGCCAGCAGCCTGCGCGATAATCAGGACCAATCGGGCCGCAGGCGGGCGCGGCCATGCAGATACCGGTCAGCGGCTATCGCGGCCACTGCACCCTCGGCGGCCGCGACCACCGCCTGCTTCAGGTGGCGACACAGCACGTCGCCGACAGCGAACACGCCGGGCACGGCGGTCTGGAAGTTCTCATCCACCAGCAGACAGCCGCCCTCCCCCAGGGGCAACTGTCCCTCCAGGAAGTCCGTCACTGGCACATTTCCCTGCAGGTAAATGAAAACACCGGCAACCGGAATGACCTCTTCCCCTTCCGGCGAGACAATGCGTAATCCCTCCACCCGTTCACTACCCAGAATCTCTTCCACCCGGGTGGATAGCCGGAGCATCACCTTCGGGTGGGCAGTCAACTCCTGAAGCAGTTCCGGCGAGACGTGCAGGTCGGCGGTGGGAGAAAGGAAAAGGACGCGCGTGGCGAAGCGGGCCAATGTCAGCGCTTCCTCCACCGCTTCATCGTCGTCGCCCAGGACGGCAACCTCCCGGTCCCGGAAGAAGGCAGCGTCGCAAGTGGCGCAGTAACTGACCCCGCGCCCCACCATGCGCTCTTCGCCGGGGAGATAGCGACTCCGCCCCATAGAGCCCGTGGCAATGATAATTGCCCGTCCCCGGTACATTCCCTGGCCCGTCCAGACCTGGCGTGGGTCGACGGAGAGGTCCACCCGAAGCACTTTGTCGGTGACGAACTCGGCCCCGAAACTGGCGGCCTGTTCCCGGATGCGTCGGACCAGGTCGGGGCCGGAGATGGGGCCCAGGCCGGGGAAGTTGGCAATCTGCCCGGCCCTTCCGGCGGCCCCCGCCGTCAGCCCTTTATCTATGACCAGGGTCTTCAGGCCGGCGCGCGCCGCATAGAGCGCGGCGGTAGCACCTGCTGGCCCTCCGCCGATGACGATCAGATCATACAACGGCGCTCCCAGAAGGGAAACCCCGCCGATCATATCTCACCTCGGTGATTCTGCGGATACATCTCCAGGTACTTCTCCACCTCCATCGCGGCGACCGCGCCGGTGCCGGCCGCGACCACTAACTGGCGGTAGAGAGGGTCCTGGATGTCCCCGGCAGCGAAGACTCCCGGGACACTCGTCCGCTGACGGCGGTCAGTGACGATGTAACCATGCTGATCCAGTTCCAGTTGTCCGGCGAAAAGTTGCGTCTGGGGCTCCATCCCAATGTAGATAAAGACGCCGTCGGCCTCAATGAGGGAGGTCTCGCCCGTTTTCAGGTTGCGCACCCGCACGCCGGTCACCGTCTTTTCGCCCAGAATCTCCTCCACAACCGAATCCCATACGAAGCGCATCTTGGGGTTGGCGAAGGCGCGCTCCCGATGGATTTGCGTTGCCCGCAGTTGGTCTCGTCGGTGGACAACAACCACCTCGCGGGCGAAGCGGGTCAGGTAGAGACCCTCTATGATGGCGCTGTCGCCGCCGCCGACGACCACGACCCGCTTATCCCGGTAGAAGAAGCCGTCGCAGGTGGCGCAGGCGGAGACACCCCGCCCGAAGAAGCGGTCTTCCCCGGGCACGCCCAGGCGGCGTGGGACGGCCCCCATCGCAATGATGAGGGTGTGGGCTCGGTAGGTCGCCATATCGGTGCGGACGACGAAGGGTCGGACGGAGAGGTCCACGCCGGTGACGGAATCGTGGACGATCTGCGCTCCGAACCGTTCCGCCTGGGCGACGAAGCGCCGGGCCAGGTCCGACCCCTCAATCCCTTCCGGGAAGCCAGGAAAGTTCTCCACTATGTCGGTGTTGGCGGGCTGACCTCCGGGCAGCGGGCCCGCCACCACCAGCGTATGGATACGGGCGCGGCCGGCGTAGATGGCTGCAGTCAGGCCGGCGGGCCCGCCGCCCAGAATGATGAGGTCATACACTTCCTCCGGCAGGCGGGCCTCCGGCTGAGGTGGCGCCAGTTTGAAATCCAGCATACCGCTCCCTCGTGCTTCACGTTTTTTTACGTTTTATGCCCTCAACGCTTCCTGCAATTTCGCCACCACCATGGACTCCGGCGCCGCGCCCTCAATGTGTACCGTCTCATTGATGACCGTACGCGGGACGCCCATAACCTGATACTTCATCGCCAGATGGGGGAATTCTATGGCTTCCACCATATCGGCGCGGACCATTGGGCTGGCGATGGCCATCTGGTGGGCCAGCATCACTGCCTGCGGGCAATACGGGCACGTTGGCGTGACGAAGACCTGGATGTGCACCGGCTTCTGGACTCCCGCCAGGACCCGGAGGGTGGCGTCGCTCAGTTCCGGCTTCCCCGCCGCCACGCTCTGGATGGCGTGGAGAAAGGAAGTGAACTCGTAACCGGAAGGAATGCCGTAGAACCGGACTCCATAGTCCTGCGCGCCGATAATGGCGATGGCCGGAATTTTATCTATGCCCAATTCCTCTGCCTTCGCCCGGTCGGCCTGGAAATCGTAGATTTCGGCTGTAATTCGGTCGGAGAGTTCGGCAATCTCCTCTACCAATTGTCGGGTCTCGGTACAGTATTCGCACTCAAATTCCTGGGTGAACATGACCAGCCGCACCGGGCCGGGCAGGTTGGCCAGGATTTTGGAGACCTCCTGACGGATTTCATCGTTCAGCAACGGCATGATAGACCTCCTGTGCAAGGATCAAGGATGCAAAAGACTCAAGACGCTGGTGGATAGGATACAGGATCAGGCGAAGCGGCTGACGGCCTGGATGAGGGCTTCGGCCATTTCCTCGGGCGAGGCCTCGGCGGCCTGGATGCATTCCAGCGTGTAGGAACGTATGACCTGAATGCTGGCTTGATGGACGGCGGCCCGGATGGCGGCCAGTTGCTGGAGCACTTCCTGGCAATCCCGGCCGTCCTCTATCATCCGGGCCACGCCCCGGGCCTGGCCTTCAATCCGTCGTAGCCGCTGGATCAGGTCCGCTTTGACTTGTGGGTCCTGAATGGCCATATCTCCTCCGGGGAGCCACCGGCCCCCCAATTCTACGAAACCCCTCAAAGCGACCCTCCCGAAGAGCAGGAAGCACCGGAAGA
>DAOTWK010000451.1:0-2595 GCA_034435815.1 Anaerolineae bacterium
GCTAAAAAACCTCCCGCTCAGCAGCACAGCCTTTTGCATCCCCCCTGATCAAAGCAAAGAATCCGCGTCCCTCCGCGTTCATCCGCGTCCGCTAAAAAACCTCCCGCTTCTGCCGCCGCAGCAGGTACAGGAAGAAGGGCGCGCCGGCGACAGCCGTCACTACCCCCAAGGGCAACTCCCGTGGGACGAAGAGAGTGCGGGCCGCGCTGTCGGCCAGGATGACCCCGATCGCTCCCAAGATGCCGCTCATCGGGAGCAGGAACCGATGGTCGGGCCCCCAAATGAGCCGGGCGATATGGGGAATGATGAGGCCCACGAAGCCGACCGTGCCACTGACCGAGACGGCGGCGGCGGTGGCCAGCGAGACCGCAACAATCAATATCCCTTTTGTTCGCTCCACCGCCACTCCCAGCGACTGAGCCTGCTCCTCGTCCAGTTGGAGCACATTTAAACTGTGGGCGTGCCAGACGATGACCGCCAGTCCTCCCAGGACATAGGGCAGGATGACCCGCACTTTCTCCCAGTCGGCCAGGGCAAGGCTCCCCATCAGCCATCCCAGGACATGCATGGCCCGGAACGCGTCCTGGACGCTGAACATCAGGAAGACGGTGGCTGCCGAGAGAAGGGCGTTAACCGCTACTCCGGCCAGGATGAGGGTGGTGACGGGTGTCCGTCCGCCGACGCGGGCCAGGGAATAGATGACGGCCGTCGCCAGCAGCGCGCCGACGAAGGCGGCCAGCGAGACCCCGTTCCATCCGCTCCCGCCCAGCCGCCAAATGAAGACGATGGCCAGCGTGGCTCCGAAGGACGCGCCGGATGAGACACCGATCAGGTATGGCTCCGCCAGCGGGTTGCGGAAGAGGGCCTGATAGACTGCCCCGGCGACCGCCAGGGTCATCCCTACCAGGCCTGCCAGCACCACCCGGGGGACGCGGATTTGCAGGAGAATGGTCTCCCAGGCCGGGGGCCAGTCCGTCGGCTCGGCCGTTGCCCCCAGGTGATGCCCAAAAATGCGGAGGACGGTGCCCGGCGGGATAGGGACTGCCCCCCACGCCACCCCCAGCGTCGCCACTAACAGCAGCAAGCCGCAGGCTGGGGCCAGGAAGAGCCAGCGCCTCCGGCGGAACAGGTTGAGGTGACCGTCACCCCGAGGGTGACAGTCACCGGATGAGGATTCACCGCTATTACTGGAACGCATCGGGATGAAGGGCCCGCGCGATCATTTCCAGAGCATCTATCACCCGGGGGCCAGGCCGGCTGACGATGTCACCTTGTTCCTGGGTCAGTTCCACAATGCGCCCGTTGACCACCGCGGAAATCTTCTCCCAGCCAGGGCGGGCTTTCACCGTTTCCGCCGATTCACCCCAGGGATGGTCGGCAAGGAAAATCACCTCCGGGTCGGCCGCGATGATGGCCTCAGCGGTTAACTGAACCCAGGCCATCTCGGCATTGGCCGCGATATTCTCTCCACCGGCCCGCTCAATCAGATCCTGGACGAAGGAGCCAGGCCCGACGGTCCACAGGGTGCTGTCCAGTTCCCAGTAGACCCGGGGCCGGGGCCGGCCCTTCACTGCCTGAGCGACTTTGTCCGCCCGTTCCTGCATCTGGGCGGTCAATGCCTCTGCGGCCTCCTCCGCGCCCGTGACCTTCCCGATCAGCCGGATGCTATCCAGGACTCCTGGGAAGTCGCGGGCATCAATCACCAGCACCGGAAGCCCCAGTTTCTCCAGTTCCGGCAGTACCTGGGCCATGTGGATGCTGGCGGCCAGCACCAGGTCGGGTTGAGTCTCCAGCAGTTTCTCTATACTGACGTCGGAGAAGCCGCCGACTTGGGGCTTTTCCGTCGCCTCGGGCGGGTAGTTGCAGAACTTGGTGACCCCCGCGACCCGGTCTCCCAGGTTCAGGGCAAAGAGAATCTCCGTGATAGACGGAGCCAAGGAGACAATGCGCTGCGGTTCGGTGGGAATTTTCACCTCCCGCCCAGCCATATCGGTGATGGCCATCGGATAGAGGGACGGGGTTGGCGTCGGTGTGGGCGGAGCAGGAGTCGGCGTGGCGGTGGGCGGTGGGGATGTGGGTGTGGGCGGTGCAGGCGTCGGCGCGGGGCGGCAAGCCGCCAGCCCCAGCAGCAGGGCCATCATCAGCCCCAGCGGGATGAGACGACGGATACCTTTCATCAGAGACCTCCTTTGGAATGGGATGTTGAGGATGAATGGAGCGTGGAACCGGCGAGGGGGTGGGAGAAACAAAAAAATTCCCCCTCCGAGGCTCTGAGGGGGAATGAAAATCCCCTTGTCGTCCGACAAGGGGGTATGGGACCGGGTTCAATGCAACCGAACCACAGTTCCATTCCCCTGTCCTCGCAGGTTCCTGGAACGACGGTGAGGCAGGCGACCTGGCTCTCCCGCCCCGGATACGGCCTCTGGCCCCGGCCTTTTGTGCATCCGGAGAACGGGATTACAGTTGCGGGACAGCGCCGGAATCTCCGCCCGAAGGGGCCTCTAGACGGACCACCGGACTTCCCCTATTAAGCCCTGCCTTTCGGCACGGGCACCTCACCCGGTTCATCAATTGTGGTAAAAGTATACCACGAAA
>DAOTWK010000452.1:0-4252 GCA_034435815.1 Anaerolineae bacterium
CGCGAACGATTCTGATGGTCTGTACGGGGAATCTGTGCCGCTCACCGATGGCGGCGGCCCTGTTGCGCCGCTATCTGGACAGCGATAAAGCCCGGCGGGATTGGAGGGTCCTTTCTGCCGGGTTGTGGGCTGAAGATGGGGAGTCAGCCAGCCCGGGCGCGGTGATGGCGATGGCGGAGCGGGGGATAGACCTCACCGGCCACCGTTCTCGCCAACTGACGCGCCGGATGGTGGAGGAGGCGGACCTCATTCTGGGGATGACACCTCATCACGTGGAGGCGATGCGGCAGGCCTTTCCGGAAGCCCGGGACTGCATTTACCTGCTGGCTGAGATGGCCGGGGAGTCCCACGGCATTGCGGACCCGTATGGGCTCTCTCCAGCCACCTACCGGGCGACAGCCAACGAACTGGAGCGGTTGATCCAGGCAGGCTACCAGCGCATCATCGCGCTGGCGGAAGGTGCCGAAAAGGAAAAGGGCTGATATTGGCGGCGGCGACCAAAGGCCGCCGCAAAACCTCTACTGTGCATTTCGCAGGACAACTGCGAGCAGTTGCCCTGCGCTGGCTTCCGGTAGCGCGGTTGGCAAAACTTCACTCTATATCCCGCAGAAGAGGCGGGATGCGTCGCTCCAGGCGATGCATCCGATGGCGAATTTCCGCGATTTCCTGCTCCCGGCGAGGGCCGGGAGGCAGATTTTCAGCCCGCCGCAGCGCCTCCCGCGCCCACCCCAGCGCCAGCGCCGGGCGGTTCAGATGCCACTCGTACACCTTGGCCAGTTCCACCGCCGGCCCGACCCGGTCCGGCGCCTCCAACGCCAGTTGCTGCCACCATTCCACTGACCGGGCCCACTCCCCCCGTCGTTTGGCCGCCAGGGCCAGTTCGGCCAGCCAGCGGGCCCGCCGCTCTCCGCCAGGGGTGCGGCGAAGCGCTGCCCGCAGCAGCGCCTCCGCGTCCTGTCCTGCGTCCCGGTACCATCGGGCCAGCGCCCCCAGTTCTTCCCCGCTCAACCCGGCTTCCCCCTCCGGGTCGGCAAAGACCTGCCCCAGATAGGCCGCCAGTACCGGCATGCTCAGAATGTCCATCCGGTTGTGGTAGAGGATGCGCGGAATCTCCCGCGCGTCGCCCGTCCGCAGATAATCCCGGTACACCAGGGGGATGACCCCGCTGGGGATATCGGCCTGGTCCCGCATGACCTCCAGGAGGTCCCGCTCCAGCGCAGTGAGGGCGCAGGAGACCAGCCGCTCCCGCCACAGCCGCCGGGCAGGGGGAAGCAGGTCCAGGTGGGGGACCCCGTCCAGCGGGAAGGGCCGCCGCGCCAGGATGAAACGGTTCTGCAGAATGGGGACGTCAAACCCCCGGCCATTGAAGGTCACCAGCCAGCGGAATTGGGGCAGAAATTCGTCCAGGAAGCCGAGCATGGCCGGTTCGTCGCCGGGGTCGCGCAGGAACGCCTGCAGGACGACAAAACGGTCTCCCTCAAAAAACCCCAGGCCGACCAGGAAGGCCATAGTCCCGGTGCCGCCGGAGAGACCGGTGGTCTCCGTATCCAGGAAGAGGGCCCGGGATAGGGGGACGGTCGCCAGCGAGGGGTCGCCGCCGATGACGGCCAGGACATCGGGGGAAAGGGCCAGGAAGGACTGCAGGTGAAGACGGCCATGGGTATGCCCGGCGGGGTATTCTGTACGCGCGAGCCAGCAGCGACCCGCCGGGGTCTGGTAGAAACTACCCGGCAGGACGCTCTCTATGGCGACCGGACGACGGGAGGAGGGGGGAAGAAAGCGCACGCCCCGCACCACTCCCAGTCGCCGCAACCGCTCCCGCAGGTCGGATGAGAGGTCGCTGGGCATTACACCGATGGGATTATTCCCCCGCAAATCGCGAGGGCAAACGGTTCAGTTCATAGATGATGCGCAGGCCGTGCAGGGTGAGCCATGGGTCCACGATTTCTATGACCGGGGTCTCGCGGGCGATGAGTTCAGCCAGTCCACCCGTCGCCACGACCCGCATATCGGGCCCCAATTCGGCCCGGAAGCGCGCGACCATCCCTTCCACAAGTCCCACATAGCCGAAGAGCAAGCCGGACTGGATGCTCTGGACGGTGTTGCGGCCGATGACGGAAGGAGGGCGGGTAATCTCCACGCGCGGCAGTTTGGCGGTGCGGGCGAACAGGGCCTCGGCAGCGATGCCGATGCCCGGCGCGATGGCTCCGCCCAGGTAGTCCCCGTCGGCGGAGATGGCGTCAAAGGTAGTGGCGGTGCCGAAATCCACCACGCAGGCCGGAACCCCGTAGAGGGCCCGGACGGCAGCGGCGTCCACCACCCGGTCGGCGCCGACCTCGCGCGGATTGTCGTAGCGGATGCGAACTCCCGTCCGCACTCCGGCATCCACAATCAGCGGCTCCTGCCCCAGGTAGTCCCGACAGACGGCGTCAAAGATAGGCGTCAGCGGCGGGACGACGCTGGCGATAGAGACCCCGGTCACATCCTCCGGCGCGTACCCCCGATGGCGAAACAACTGAAGCATGAGGATACCGTACTCATCGGGCATTTTATCGTGGATGGTACGGATGCGCCAGCGCGGGCCCAGGATTGATCCCTCGTAGAGGCCAAAGGTGATGTTGGTGTTGCCAATATCTATGCAGAGGAGCATGGCTTACCTCCTACTGTAATTCCGCCCGATCGTTTACGGTCGGGCTCAGATGCCAAGCCCGGCGGGCTACCCTCAGCCCCGAAAGGGCTTTGCAGAATGAGCCTTTTCCACCCCTCCCCTCTCCCGCCGAAGGCGAACGGGAGAGAGCAGGGGGCGAGGGCCAAAACAGCCGCCAATAAACGGGTACGGGCTAATTTGTTAAATCTCATTATTCGCATCGGGCGAACTGGCGCCCCAATCTGGGCTCTTATCGGATCAGAACTGCTATAGCCGCGCAGGACAGGACGATCAGCGCGGCGATGGCGTCGGCCCGGCTCAGAGCCAGCCGGTAGAGGCGGGTGCGGTGGGGCTGGCTGCGGAAGCCCCGGGCCTCCATTGCTACTGCCAGTTCCTCGGCCCGCCGGATAGCGGAGAGGAACAGAGGCACGAAGACCGGCACCATATTGCGAATCCGCTGCCAGGGCGCGCCCGACGACAGGTCAACCCCGCGCGCTTTCTGGGCACGGGTGAGGGTTTCTATCTCCTCAAAAAACGTCGGGACGAAGCGCAGGGCAATGGTCAGCACCATTCCCAGTTCCCGCACGGGAAACCCCAGACGGGCCAGCGGCGAAAGCATTGCCTCCAGCCCATGGGTCAGTTGCAGCGGCGAGGTGGTGTAGGTGAGCAGGGCCGCGACCACGGCCAGCAGGCAGAGGCGATAGACCTGCATAGCGCCAGCCAGCAGCCCCTCCAGCGTGACCGTTACTCCGCCCAATGCGACCAGGGGCCGGCCTGGGGTGGTGAAGAAGTAGAAGAAAAACATGAAGAAGCCGAGCCAGAAGACGGTGCGCAGAGTGCCCAAAAGCGCCCGCCATGGGGCGCGAGAAAGGAGGATCACCGCGCCGACCAGTCCCACCGTCAGCAGGTGCCCGAGGGGATGGCGGGCGGCGAAAGGCAACACCATCAACACCGTTGCGGCCCCCATCTTAACCCGGGGGTCCAACCGGTGCAGGGCCGAATCGGCCGCGAAGTACATTCCTGGCAGGAGAAGGTTCATTTCTCTACAGGACGCGGATGGACGCGGATTTGTATTCCACTATCCACCGCGCAATTTCATCAACAACTTCTTCTATATTCAGCGCGTCGGTGCGGACGGGCCATCCAGCGGCCCGCAGCGCTTCCAGCAGCGCCACGCCCGGGGGCGGGGATAGGCCTATGGAGCGCAGTTGGCTACAATTGCCCAGAACATCGCAGGTAGGGCCGTCAGCCGCTATCTGCCCGTCGGCCAGCAGGACGACCCGGTCCACCAGCCCAGCCATCTCGTCCAGATGGTGGGAGACCAGGATGAGAGTGGCACCGGTTTCCTCCTGCCAGGCGCGCAGGCGGGCCAGGATGTCTGCCCGCCCGCGCGGGTCCAGCCCGGCGGTGGGCTCATCCAGAATCAGTACCTGGGGCTTTAGGGCCAGGATGCCCGCCAGCGCCACCCGCCGCATCTCCCCACCGCTGAGGGCGAAGGGTACCCGGTCGGCGAAGAAGTCCGGGTCCAGCCCGACCATCTCCAGCGCCCAACGGACCCGAGCGGCGATTTCGTCCGCATTCAGCCCCAGGTGGCGGGGCCCGAAG
>DAOTWK010000453.1:0-1629 GCA_034435815.1 Anaerolineae bacterium
CCTCCCCTCTCCTGCTGCCGAAGGCGAGCGGGAGAGGGGAGAAAGTTGGGAGTGCTACAAAAACCCACTTACCTCTTCGGCACCCACATCACGGCATCAAAGGCGATGAGCCGGGAGAGGTGGGGCTCAAAGGTCACATCGGCCAGGGAGACGTACTCGTCCCGCGCGCCCCGGAACCGGTAGGTTCCCAGGGAGACCCACCGTCCCCCGTTTGCCGACTGGTTCACCAGCCGGAGTGTGAAGCCCCCGGCGTGAGAAATCCAGTACCGGGCCTTTGCTGTCGTCGTGTAGCGGTCGGGGATGTAGACCAGGACCTCATACCACCCTGGCTGGAGCCGCGGGTACCAGCGGGCCCAGTTGTAGTTGGGCCGTGCCCGGTCGTTGTTGCGGGTCCAGAAGAGGCGGCCGTTGTATCCCTCGTAGGCCACCCGCCACCCCGAGGGGCTCCCGCCCTTGACGAATCCGGGGTCCTGGTCGTCCACAATGACGGTTCCCGGCGACGGGGTAGGAGGAGTAGGCGTGGGGGTTCCGTCTATGCGCTGCCAGGAGAGTCGGGCCACGGCCTGTCCGGCCCGTTCGCAATACTCCATTTTGATGGGGATCAGGCCACCGGAGAGGGAGATGTCGCTCACGTAGGTAGTGGCGGGCTGCTCGCGCCAGGCATCCAGGAGGAGTTGGTTGTTGACCCAGAGGCGACCGCCATCGTCCACAGTCATCGTGAAACGGTATGTTCCCGCCGGGAGGTCCAGGCTTCGGGT
Organism: Anaerolineae bacterium; assembly: GCA_034435815.1. Lineage (GTDB taxonomy): Bacteria > Chloroflexota > Anaerolineae > B4-G1 > DUEL01 > SpSt-77. The sequence continues at coordinate 759 of DAOTWK010000453.1, forward strand.
CCAGCGTACGGAGAAGTCGTCGGCGGGAAGGCCCGATACGGGAGCACCCAGGCCCCAGTCAAAGTTAATCTGAACGTCGTTGCGGGTCAGGGCAGGTATCCCGCTCAGGGTGGGATTGGCGTAATATTCGCCCCACCAGTCCGTGACCCCCGGCCCAATATAATCCCAGCGGACAAGGACCATCGCCTGACCGGTCCGTTCGTAGTATTCCACTACGATGGGATGATGGCCACTGCCCAGGAGTTTCTCCGCCGTGAAGGTTTGAGCAGGATGGTCGTACCAGGCGTCAATGATGAGTTCGCCATCCACCCACACCCGGACGCCGTCGTCGCTCATGGCAATGAAACGGTATAAGGAGGGGGGATTCAAGGGCGGGAGTTCCAGGTAGAAGTCGCATGTCCAGCGGGCCGAGAAGTAATCGGGGTTGATCCCGGTGGCTGGAGCCCCGTCTCCCCAGTAGTGCTCAAGGTACATCTCCGTTCGTTGCAGGACCGGATCCCCCACCAGTTCGGTGTTGTTCCAGTAAGAGGCCTGCCAGTACGAGACCGTAGGGTGGAATCCGAGTCCGTGAGCCGGGAGGGGATTCCCCAGCAGAGCCAAAACCAGTGTCAGAAGGAAACCGGCCAGCAAACCTTTTCTGTACATCGCAGTCCCCGCCCTTCCTGGTAGAAACACACAATACACTCTCACTTTAACTTGTTCTACGCTCTCTGAGGGTGACAATTTGGTAACAACTGGATAAAGCGGTTCCGCCCGCACCCCACCTCCCGCCTTCCCCTCCTCCGTTCGCCTTTCGGCGGCGGGAGAGGGGAAAACAAGAGATGTTGGGACGACAGCCCTCGGCCGCCGTCGCCCCTTTCCTGAGGAACTG
>DAOTWK010000454.1:0-6130 GCA_034435815.1 Anaerolineae bacterium
GCTGACGAAATTGCGGCGTACCTGGACCGGACCGGAAAACTGGCTGTGGAACAGGGTAAAGCGCTGAACTGGCTCTTTGAGTTGCGCAGTGTGGGCGATTACGGCGGACCAGCGCACGTTTCTCCCAGGAAGCAAAGCAAGCGATAGAAGCGGCCGAGAAGTTTGTGGATGCTGTCAAGACCCTTCTGCAAATTCCCTGAAGAATTCCCTCATTCCTCTGCCAGCCGGTGAGCCAGTTCGTGGTACTTTTCGTGGACCCCTACGCCGATCTCTTCCCGTTCCACCCGTTCAAACTCTCCCTCCAGCCAGCGCTGGTCATCTGGCAGCAGAATCTGGTCGGCCATCGGGTAGAGGATGTGGTCCTCTTTGTAAATGTGGTCTCGCAGGAGATGGATATAGGCCGCCAGGTTTTGCCGGATGGCCTGCAAGGCCTCTCCGTCGCCCTGGGCGGCGCGGGACAACGCCTCTGCCACCGCACGCACGTATCCCCGCCCCAGGTCGTGCTCGTAGAGCATCACGCCGATCGGGCCAGCCTCCCGGGGCATCCCCCGCTCTTCCATCCGCACAAAGAGCAATTTCTCCTCTTTGGCGTGATGGCAGCGGTCGGCGAAGTTCCGGAAGAAATCTACCATCTGCTCTACCCGCTCCGCCCGCACTCTGCCCGTTGTTTCCATCAGATGCAGTTCCTGCTCGGCGGCGTCCAGGACCGTCAGAATCATCTCGTGTTCATCCATCAGAGTTTCCGTTGGTCGCATCAGTCACCTCCGTGGTGAGGCGACCGTCACGCACGGGTGACGGTCATCTTAAAATCCGCTCCCCGAATGTCCGGCCCCAGGCCACCGCTTGTGACTGCTCCTCGGGGGTGGGCCGCCAGGCCAGCGCCAGTCCCTCCTGGGCGACCTCAATCCCGGCATCCTTCAGCCCCTGCTCTATCAGCGGCACCGCACCACCGGACCAGCCATGGGAGCCGAAGGCCGCGCCGATTTTGTTCACCGGCCGCAGGCCGATCAGGTCCTCCACCAGCGCTGCCACATTCAACAACATCCGGCGGTTATGGGTGGAGGAGCCAAGAACAATGCCTTTTGCCTCCAGGAGTTCCCCTATCACAGTCGTGTGGTCGGTCTGGGGAACGGGGAGCACGCGTACTTCCACACCCGCGCTGGCGATGCCCTCCGCAATCGCGTGGGCCATCTCGGCAGTGGAGCCCCACATTGTCTCATAGACCACCAGGGCCTTCGCTCCAGCCTCGCCGCGCGCCCAGCGGACGTACTGATCCACGATCTGCAGCGGGTTCTCCCGCCAGACCACGCCGTGGCTGGGCGCAATGGTCGCAATCTCCAGCCTCATCTGCTGGACTTCCTCAATCTTGCGCAGGATGAGTTTGCTGAAGGGAGTGAGGATGTTGGCAAAGTACTTGCGCGCCTCGTCCCAGAGAACAGCAGGGTCTACCTGGTCGGCGAAGCGCTCCGCCGAGGCCAGGTGCTGACCGAAGGCGTCATTGGGTAGAAGCAGTTTGTCTTCAGGGATATAGGTGAACATGGAGTCGGGCCAGTGAAGCATGGGCGCTTCCAAGAACGTCAGCGTCTTACGGCCCAGAGAGAGGGTGTCGCCCGTACCGACAACCCGCCGTGCCCACCCGTCAGGCAGGTACTTGCCCAGGGAGTCAGCGGCCCGTTTGGAGTGGACCAATGTCGCATGCGGGGCGCGAGCCAGCACTGCGGGAATGGCGCCGGAGTGGTCCAATTCTCCGTGATTCGCGACGACGTAGTCTATCCGCGCCGGGTCCCCTACCTCAGCGATGCGGCGGAACATCTCGTCCTCAAACCCGCGCATCACCGTATCCACCAGTGCAATTTGCTCGTCCACGACCAGGTAGGCGTTGTAAGACGTGCCGCGATGGGTGTGGTAAGTATGGCCGTGGAAGTGGCGCACCTCCCAGTCCACCGCACCGACCCAGTAGACGTTGTCGGCGATAGGGATGACCATCATTTACCTCCTTCGTAGAGTCCCCCAAACGATCTCGTACCCGGCAGAGATCGCGCCGGTGGGACAGTACGTTTCGCACTCGGCGCAGTACGTACAGTCCTCCGGACGGACAATGACGGGCCCCCGCGGGCCCATTTCCACCGCGTGCGTGGGGCAAAGGAAGACGCAGGTCCCACAGCGGTTGCAGAGGACCGGGTTGATTTCCGGAAGTACCCGCTCATTCATAAGAGACTACCCTCGTCCGTTGGGTTACTTTCAGTTTAGCCGCGAAGGAGACCATTGTCTATGACAAAAGTCACAAATCACAGGCAGTGGGAGGGGGAGAGGGGGGCAAGGGGGGTAGAATCATCGCACACTCTATTGCCGAAATAATTTGTTAAACTGCAAGACCGCCGGGCTTTGGGACACACCCGGACAGCGGACCGGTTTGACAGAAAGAAGAACGTAGTGTAATCTCAAGGTGGCTTCTATTGGAGCGAAACGTTTCTCCTGGCTATGGACGAACAGACGACCCAGGCGCTCCGGCGTGTGTCTCTCTTCTCCGAACTCCCCGAACGGGTGCTCCGTCGGCTGGCGGAGGTGGCTGTACGCCGGACCTATGAGCCCGGCGAGGTGATTATCCTGGAAGGGGAGCCCTGTCGGGACGTCTACTTCATCGCCGAGGGCTGGGTGCGCGTGCTCCGGACGGCTCCCGATGGTCGGGAGCAAGTGCTGATCCGGTTAGGGCCGAGCAGCGCGCTGAACACTGTTCCCCCCTTCCTGCCCCAGAAAGTCAACCACGCCACTGTCCAGGCGTGGACCCCGGTTGTCCTGTACATCCTTCCTGTTCCGGATTTTCTCCGTCTGGTGGACGAGTATCCGGAACTGGCGCGGGTGCTATTGAAGGACTTCGCTCGTCGGTTGGACCATCTGACCCGTCTGGTGGAGGACCTCTCACTGCGGACGGTGCGGGAGCGCCTGGCGCGCTTTCTGCTGGAGCACGCCGGGGAGGAAGCGGCTGTCGCGCGGCGCTGGACGCAAGAGGAAATCGCCGCCCAAATCGGCACAGTGCGGGAAGTGGTGGCACGGACCCTGCGCGCCTTTGCCGACACGGGCCTGCTGAAAATAGAGGGGCACCGGATTATCCTCCTGGATCGGGAGAGGCTGGAGGAGGAAACAGGGAAAAAGAAATCTAACCGCAGTGGGCGCAAGAGCGCGGTCTAAATCTCTGCGTTCTCCGCGTTCTCTGCGGTGGATATAACCAGGGAACCTCCCGCAGGCGCAAAACCTGCGGGAGGTTTCTTTTCCCCGCCATTTGGCGGGGGCCAATATGGGGTAAACGGCGCTACCCGACGCTCTCCTGGGGGTGTATTCTGTTGGGGATGAGTGCATCGGGCGACTCGCCCATGCCTGCAAGTTTATGCTCACAGCAGGGGGAGAAATGCTTCCATCTTTGCTCATCACACTGAGGGAAGGGCTGGAGGCCGCCCTGATTGTTGGTATCGTGCTCAGTGTTCTCCATCGCCTGCAACGGCAGGACCTGATTCGTCCTGCCTGGGCTGGCGTGGGAGCCGCTGTCGCCATCAGCCTGGCCGGCGGGCTGGCCCTCCGCCGCCTGGGCATCGCGCTGGAGGGCCGCAGTGAGGAAATCTTTGAAGGCGTGACCATGCTGGTGGCGGCCTCGGTGCTGACCTGGATGATTTTCTGGATGGGACGCCGGGGGCGGGAAATCCAGGCCTCGCTGGAACGGGACGTCCGCCGGACCGTCAGCCGGGGAAGCGCGTGGGGCCTCTTCGGCCTGACCTTCATAGCAGTCGTCCGGGAGGGGATAGAGACGGCCCTCTTTCTGAACGCGGCCCTCTTCACCGCCACCCCCGCCCAGACGCTTATCGGCGGCATCCTGGGACTGACTATCGCCATCGGCCTGGGGTGGGTTATCTTCGCCGCAGGCAGGCGGCTCAACATCCGGGCCTTCTTCCAGGTCACCGGCGTCCTTCTGCTCTTCTTCGCCGCCGGGCTGGTCGCCCGGGGGGTACACGAATTCCAGGAGGCGGCTCTGCTTCCCGCTCTGGTGAATCCCGTGTGGGACCTGAACCCGGTCCTGAACGAGAAAAGCCTCCTGGGCAGTTTCCTGAAGGCCCTGTTTGGCTATAACGGAGACCCCTCTCTCCTGGAGGTTCTGGCTTACGGGCTGTACCTGGCCGTGCTGGGCTGGGTGGGCCTCCGGCCGGGCCTCATCGGGCGTGTGGCGGCTCATCATGCCCGGTGCGACTGAAATGAAGACAACATCATCCCTTCAACTGAAGCCTTCGCCGAGGTGATTGACCGTGCCCTGGAAACATCCGGACAGTAGAGCTCAACGAGCTCTCTTTCTCCTGATTCCTCTCTGGCTGGCTTTCGTCCTTTTCCTGGCTGGCTGCAGGGCCGGATCCGAACCCGGCCGGCTCCAGCTCAGTACCACCGAGTTGGACCTGGGGACCATTCCCAACACCGGCCCGGTCTCCCGGACCCTGGAAATCCGCAACGTCGGCGGGGGTCCGCTGGAGATTACCGGTGTCAGCACCTCCTGCGGCTGCACCACCGCCGGAGTGGCCGACCGGAGGCTGGCCCCGGGCGAGTCCACCCAGTTGGTCGTGACCTTTGACCCTCAGGCCCATTTCGGCGAGAGGGGCACCTTCCTCCGTCAGGCCTACGTTCGCTCTACCGATCCCGAAACGCCGGAGGTGGCAATCACCCTGCGCGTGACCGTCGTGGCTCCCGGTGAGGAGTCCCCGGCATTGCCACCCGCGCCCTCTCCCGGCTCCTCCACGGGCTCCGTCGTCGTCTACTACAACCGGGCCTGCGCGGACTGCCTGCAATACATCCAGGAGACGGTGGTCCCGCTCCTGCGCCGGGCTGGCTTTTCAGAACCGGCCTACAGGGACTACCTCAACGAACCGGCCAACCGGGCCGAGCTCCTGAGGCGAAGTGATGAACTGGGCGTGCCGCCCAGCCTCCAATCTCACCTGACCGTCTTCATCGGCGACCGCATCATCCTGGAGGGCCATGTGCCGGAGCACGTCGTCGCCGACCTGCTGGCCGCGCCGCCCGATGCCTTTGAGCGCATCGTCGTCTACCAGGACCGGATGATCGGCGCGAAAGAATACACCGTTTGGGCGTTCGGCGGGGAGCCCCAGACCTATCCGATAGACGCGCCCATCGGCCAGTATCTGACCTATCTGCAGAGCCACGGAGGGCATCTGCAGGCGGCCACACCCCCGGAGCGCCGTCGCTCCCTCCTGCCGCTGGTGCTGACCTCCGGTTTCCTGGATGGCCTCAACCCGTGCGCGTTCGCCGTCCTGCTCTTTTTCATCGCCTTCCTTTTCTCCATCCGGCGGGCGACCTCGTCCATCTGGGCGATGGGCCTGATCTACATCGCCGCCATCTACCTGGCGTACTTCCTCATCGGATTGGGGCTGATGCAGGCGGTCCTCTTCACCGGAGAACACCATCTGATGGCCCGCATCGGCTCCTGGCTGGTCATCGTTCTGGGGCTGGTGAACGTCAAGGACTATTTCTTTCCCCGGTTACCCATCCACCTGCGTATCCCCACCATTGCCCATGGGACCATCCAAGACTGGCTCCGGCGGGCGACGTTCCCGGCGGCGGCGGTCGGCGGCTTCCTGGTGGGACTCTGCACGTTCCCCTGTTCCGGCGGCATCTATGTCGCCATTGTCGGCCTGCTGGCCGCCCGAACCACCTACTGGCAGGGGGTGGGCTACCTGGGGCTGTATAACCTGATGTTCGTGGCACCGCTGTTGCTCATCCTGGCCGGGGTGGGCAACCGGCGGGTGATGCACCGTATCCGCCTGGTGGAACAATCCAGCCGCCGCTGGGTTCGCCTGGCCACCGGCCTGGCGATGATCGGCGTCGGCGCGGTCATTCTCATCTGGTTTGTGTGAGGAGGAGAGGATGAATAGAAAATCGCAGACTCGCTCCCGAAGAAACCGGAGGGATGGACGATGGAGATGGGTTACGGCCGGAGGGATCGCGGCCGTCGTCGTTGGGCTGGTAGTTTTAAACCTCTGGCGGACCGGCGCCTTTGCCAGCCCACCACCCCCCTCCCGCAGTGGCGATCCGGCATCGTTGCTCCCGCTGGCCTCGGCGGGCCCGCCCCTGCGCGGCG
>DAOTWK010000455.1:0-7182 GCA_034435815.1 Anaerolineae bacterium
TTGCGGCGGCGGCCGAAGGCCGCCGCCGCAAAAACCACACCCCCTTGCTAAACGCGGGTTGGATTATACCCCAGATGCGAAGGGGAAGCAACCGCTATCGCTCCCAGGCCATCCGGCGGAGTAGACCGTCCAGCCGCAGCAGGTCATTGCCCAGCAGGCGGGCCAGTTCCCGTCCCGCCTCCAGCAGGAACAGTTCCCGCTCCTCAGGCGGACGGGCCGCCGCCGCAAACCGCAGGCTGGCCACCAGCAGTTCATCCACAGGGACATCCCGGGCTCCCAGAACCAGCCGGAAGTAATCCAGCCGCTGAGTGAAATCCCGCACTTCTTCCGGCGCGCACTGGTAGAGAAAGTCCATCGTCACCGGCGGCTGGGGCGGGATGCAGTGGAGAATACGGTCGCCCATCCGACAGCCCACCGCCAGGACGCTCACCTCAATAGGCACCTGCCGGTTCTCCTGCTGGTCCCGGACGACCTCCTCAGTGGGCTCGGCGACCACAATGTGGCGGACAAACTGGTCGTCCCGGAGGGCAACGTTGTAAATCAGGCCATAGACGGCCGCGTCGGAGGAGCGAATGTCGGCCCGGACGAATGAGCCAAAGACGGGGATTTCCCGCTGCATGGCCCGACAGCCCACAATGAAGCCCCGGTTGGAGGCCTGCAGAATTCGCCCAACGGGAATCGGGGATGGGATACCGGTCATCGGTTCACTGCTCATCGGTCATTCCTCCGGCGGCTGGTAGCCAGGGCCGTAGTGATAGGCCGCCCGGCGCGGCGCGTACTTGCTGACAAACACGTTGTGGTAGAGCAGGTTCCCCGCTGCATTATACACCCACCGCTCCACCGTCGCCGTGAGTCCCTTCTGCGCCGTCTGCCATTCCACTACCCTCCCCGGCGGAAGTTTCTCGTCCAGTTGGTAGATGGGCGGGCCCGGCTCCGTCTCATTGGTGATGACTGGACCTTTGATCTCCACCCGCCGTCCATCGTTGGTGGAGTAAAAGCGGAAAATCAGCCGGTGGTTGGCCTCATCTATCTCCGTCTCCATCAGCAGCGCTGTCGGGCGGTCGTTGACGAATTTGAAGTCCACCAGAGGCGCGTAGACGGTGGCATCCAGGCCTGGTCCGTGGCCGCGCAGTTCGTAATAGCCGACCCGGTGATAGTGCGCCCAGCGCTCCACGATGGGATACCCTCCACGCAGCGCGGCCCGAAACACCGTTGTGGAGACCTGACAAATACCGCCGCCCACCTCTATGGCTAACTGCTCCCCCATTGTGACGTAGGCCTCGTCGTATCCTGCCTCTTTGCTCACTTCCCCCAGGTAGCGGTTGAAGGAGAAGGTCTCGCCCGGCGCAATGACCAGTCCGTCAAACTTGCTGGCCGCCAGACGGATGTTGCGATCGCGGCCGGAGGGGGAGCCGATAAAATACGAGTCCCCTTCGGCGACCAGTTCCCGGACGCCCAGCACCTCCGCTGTGGCGGTATCGGGGAAGCGGGGGGGGACGGCGCGCACGGTGAGGGGCGCGGTATGCTGACCAGCCGCAACCGCCGCCAGGATGTTCTCTATGCTGGCATCCACATCCAGTGCTCTGCCGGGCGACGACGAAGAGATGGGCACCAGTTGGCCGGTCCGCTGGTCAAAATGGAAACGGGCATCCACCGGCTCTATCGCCAGGGAGGGAGCAATTTCCTCCAAGAACGCCCGCAGTGCCTCCCGGTCCAGGGTGACGGCCAGATGTCCCCCCTGGACGGTGGTGGTGAGCATCCGGGCCAGTCCTTCGGGCGCCAACAACCAGGGGCCGGGATCGCCCTGGCGGGGGTCGGGAAGGAGCAAAGTGAAGGGCGCAGAGAGCAGGGCTTCCGCCCGGACACGGGCGGCCTCGGCATCGGTTATCTGCGGCGAGACTTCCCGGATGACCAATTCCACCCGGGCGCCCCGGGGGTTCTGAAGGGACTGGCGAAGGCCAGCCAGGGCGGCCTCTACATCCAGCATACGTCCAGGTCGGGCCGGAGTAGAGACCGGGGTCAGCCCCTGGAGGGTGAGAGTAGCGTCCTCCGGCGGAATGTCTATCCCCTTCGCCAGCGCCCGCAGGTAGAGGCGGGCCGACGATTCGTCAAAAGAGAGAATAGGAGCAACAGAATAGCCCGCAAACAGAAGCCAGAGGTGGGTAATGGGGCCGTCCTCCGGCCCGCGCCCCACCTGGAAAGCGGCGCGAGCGGTGGCATCCGCCAGAAGCCGTAGGCCAATGTCGGCAGCGGGGGCATCCCATGCCCAATCCGGACCCCCCAGGCGGACGGGGGGAACAGTCAGCCGCTCCTGGAGCCGACGGGCCGCCTCCTCTGGCCGCAGCCCGCCGACCGGGACCTCCCCCACCCACACACCAGGGTAGATGCGGTCGGCGCACCAGGCCTCGTAGACCAGCACCAGGCCGAAGACGCCCAGGAAGGCCAGCAAAGCGATCAGCAACAGCGCCAACCACTCCAGACTGCCCGCAGCCTGTTTCCCCTCGTCTGGCCTACGGAGCGATGACCCGGAGGTTGTCAAAGTGAACCTCCACTCCCCCTTCGTAGAAACTGCCCGCATAGAGGCCGATATCACCATGGGAGAACCGGTCATCCTCCACCTGGGCCAGTTGCCGGTCGTTGACGATGAAGGTCAACCGGTTCCCCTGGGCGACGACTTCCAGGACGTTGGTGCCGATTCCTGGATAGATGGCATCGGAGGGCGTCCAGTCGGTCCCCAAGGGCTGACGGACACCGTCCACGAACCGGCTCACCATGAAATAGCCATCGCCGCTGATGGAAAAGGCATAGAAGTTGCGAGGGTCTTGCATCCGCACCAGGACCCCATACTCGTTGTCGTCGGGCCCGGCGACCTGGGAAGCCTCCACAGTAAGGCGGAAATCCTGCAAGTCCTTTCCCGCCGAGGCCCAGGCCAGTTGGTTGGAAGCAACGATAGAGATTCGCAGCGCGCCGTCTTCCACCATCACCCGGGCGGCAGCGTCCGATTCCAGTTTCCAGGCGCCGGGAGATGAGAAATCCTCTTCCCAGGGCAGGTCGCCCCTCTGACCGCACCCGCTCAACAGGAAGGCCGCGCAGAGAACAAATAGAACTCCATACCCAATCCGCCGGTTGAACCTCTTCATTCCTCCTCCTCGGGCGCGGTCACTTTGAAATTGTCAAAATGGACACGAAGAGGGCCGTTCGGTCCGGTTCCGACCCCCAGGCCCACGTCGCCCTGACCGAAGGTCTTATCGGTGACGGAGGCGATCAGATGGTCGTTGACGAACAGTTGGAGGCGCTCCCCCTGGCAGACGGCGCGAAGGCGGTAGACGGCCGCACCAGCCGGGATGTCGGGAGAGGGCAGGAAGCCCACACCGGTGAGAATTTTGGGGTGGCTATCCCGGACCCGCATAACGGCATAGTAACCGTCGTCGGTGATGGCAAAGTAGTAGAAGTTAGCAGGTGCCCGGTAGCGGCAGATAAGGCCGAAGTGGCCCCCCGTCCCGGAGACCCGGCGGGCGTCCACCATCACCTCAACATCGCTGAACCGCTTCCCCGGCCCGGCCCAGACGAACCAATCGGGCTCGTAGACCTCTATGAAGTACTCCCCTTCCTGATAGCCCCGGTCGTAGGATTCCCGACTTTCGCTCCCCCAGCCGCTATCGGGGTTGCCGAAGCGGTCGTAGAAAAGGATGCCTGACGATGTTCCCTGACAAGCCGTCAGCAGGATCAGGGCCAGCACCAGCAGAAGCGGGCGCGGGTTTCTGGGTGCCATAGTTTCCTCCCAGGGGCGCGGGCACTGGTTACCGACCATCAACGACGCATCACCGGCGAAAAACCGATGCAGATTATACCACGAATCCCCGCATCCGCACAGTAATCCAGTGACAAAGCCACAGAATGATACCGCATAGACTTGACAAAAGGCGATTTTATGATACAACCTGCATAGGCCGATGAAGTCCCTTGGTAAATAACTCCCCACTTTTTGCAGGAGGAAAGACTCAATGGCCGCAACCAGCGTTCAGGACATCATCCAGCGAATTACTGGACTGGACCCCTCGCGCCTGGCAGGGTTCAGTGGGGTGGTCCTCTTTGACCTCTCCGGCGAAGGAGGGGGCAAGTGGACCCTGACCATCAGCGAGGGGAAAGCGAAAGTGGAAGAAGGCCAGACCGCCACACCGAACGTCACCCTCTCTATGAGCGCGACCGACTTTGTGGCGATGGCCAGCGGTCAGTTGAATCCGGTCAGCGCGTTCATGCAGGGCAAACTCCGCGTGACCGGTGATATGGGGTTGGCTATGCGGCTCCAGAACATCCTGACGTAACCGGCGGCCCCACCCCACCCCTCCCCGCGGTGCGACGCGCCTTGCTGGGCGCGTCGCACCGGAATCTGTTCAGAAACGGAAGTGCCTTCTTCAAACTGCAAAGGGTGCAAAGAGCGCAAAGAAATCTGAAAATCTTTGCGTCTTTCGCGTTCTTTGCGGTTCCCTGTAAATCCGCAGAGGAATCCGATGAGCTACATAGAGCGATTGTTAGCCCAGAATGAGCGTATTGTGTTTGTCACCCGGCGGCACTGGGTCTCCCTGCTCCCGACCATTCTGATAGACCTGGGGATTGCCATCGTCATCACTGCCCTCTCTGTCGGCGGCGCTTTGATCGCTCCTCCCTTCCCTCTCCTGGGCCTTGTGCTTCTTCTCATCCCCCTGGGCCATTTCCTGGCCCGTTTCATCACCTGGCGCAACGAGCAGTACATTGTCACCAACCGGCGGGTGATGGAAGTCCGGGGAGTCTATAAGAAACACGTCTCCGACTCCTCGCTGGAAAAGGTCAACGATGTGGTGATGGAGCAGAGTGTGATGGGACGGCTGCTGGATTACGGCGATGTCCGCATCATCACCGGCGCCGACATCGGTGTCAACATCTTCCGCCGCATCGCCCGCCCTATCCGGTTCAAGACCACTATGATGGACCAGAAGGCCACATATTCGGAGAGGCCTGCCGAGACCCGTCCCGAGGATGTGCCGGACCTGCTGGCCCGTTTGGACGACCTGCGCCAGCGCGGTGTCATCACGCAGGAAGAGTTTGAGCAAGAGAAACGGGAATTGCTGGCCCGGTTGCAGTAGAAGCAGACCGCAGATTCAAGGGGGATTTCCGATTTAGAGTGATAGCTTATGGATGAATTTTTAACGGAAACGGTCATTGAAACGGCCACAGATGCCCTCCGCCACCGCTTTTCCCTTTCCCCCGAGGTCGGCATCATTCTGGGATCTGGCCTGAGTGCTGTGGCCGAGGCGGTGGAGGCCGAGGCCGTTATTCCCTATCCGGATATTCCCCACTTCCCCCGCGCGACCGTGGAGGGTCACGCTGGACGGCTGGTGGTGGGCTATCTGGAAGGGCGTCCGGTGATGGTGATGCAGGGGCGCGCCCACTACTACGAGGGCTATTCCATGGCCCAGGTCACCCTGCCGGTACGAGTGATGCAGGCCCTGGGAATCAGGACGCTGATTGTCACCAACGCCGCCGGGGGCCTGAACCCCTCCTTCCGCCCCGGCGACGTGATGGTCATCCGGGACCACATCAACCTGATTGGGATGGCCGGGCTGAGCCCGCTGCGGGGGCCCAATCTGGACCGTTTCGGCCCTCGCTTTCCCGATATGTCCTCTGCGTACGACCGGACCCTGCGCTCCATCGCCCGCTCCGTTGCCCAGGAGGCTGGCATCCCGGTCCACGAGGGGGTCTATATCTGCCTGGCGGGGCCCAGTTTTGAAACCCCCGCCGACATCCGCTTCCTCCGACTCATCGGCGCCGACGCCGTTGGGATGTCCACCGTCCCCGAAGTGACGGTGGCCCGCCACGGCGGGATGCGGGTGCTGGGGCTCTCTGGCATCAGCAATCTGGCCTCAACGGAGGAGAGAGAAGATACCACCACACACGAGGAAGTGTTGGAGGCCGGACGGGTCCTCGCCCCGCGCCTGGAGACCATCATTCGGGGAGTGCTGCGGCGATTATGAAGATCATACTGGGGTGGCTGGCCGGCATCGCATGGATCTTTTACGCAGCATGCGGCCTGGTTGCGCTCATCTACTTTGTCCGCGCTCTCTCCACCGGACGGAAACTGGCGGGCAGTCTCACCGTCTATGAGCAGGAGGAACTGCGGGAAAAGACCGGCCGCTTGTGGCGGACGGCGCTTGTGTTCTTCCTATTGGGGGTCTTCCTTTTTGCAGGGGTCTGGTATCTGCAACGTCTCCCCGTCCTGAGCGTTGACCTCATCATTACCCCCACCTTGCCCCCAGGGCTGGTGATCACCCCCAGCCCATCTCCCCGACCCACGGCAACGCCCGTTCTGGGCGCGCTGCCGACCATCACTCCGACCGTTGGGACATCCGCACCGCCGCCTCCGGCCTCCCCCACCCCACCGCCAACGGCCACGCCGACCGGCCCGGTGCCTTCCAACATCCTCTACGCCCGCTTCGGGGACGTGGCAGAACTCATCGGCTACGACCTGACCACTACAACGCTCAGTCCGGGCCAGAGCGTGGGGGTGACTCTCTACTGGCGCGCGCTGCCCGGGGCCGGGAGCCTCAACTATCAGGTCTTCGTCCACCTCCTCCCGCCGGATATCTCCCGCCTCCTGGGCCAGCACGACGGGACACCGGTGGAGGGAACTCGCCCCACCACTACCTGGACAGCGGGAGAAGTCCTGGTGGATTTCCATTCGGTGCCGCTGACCGCGACGGACTACACCGGCGAAGCCCGGATCGCCGTCGGCTTCTACGACCCGACCGCGCCCCACATTCGGATACCGGTATCCGGCGGCACCGACTATCTCCTTCTACCAGTAGCCATCCAGGTGAGTGGGCCGTAGTATAGGCAAAAGAAACGGTTTGCAACGACGACTTTGCCGCTGCCGCAAAAACGGCGATTGCCGGCAACCTCACCTGCCCCGCAACAGACGAATCCTCCGCTCCACCTGCGCTCGCTCCCCGGTCAGCAAGGCGTTACAATCCACTGCCTCAGCAAGGGCCGCTTCGGCCCGCTCGTTTTCATCGGTCAGCCAATCGGCCACCGCCAATCAGAAACGGGCCTGGGGATGCGAGGGCAAAACAGCCGCCGCCTCAGCCAACCGGCGCACCGTTGCCAGTTTCTGATTCGCCTCTGCGCTGCGGCTCAGCCGCTCTGGCC
>DAOTWK010000456.1:0-2814 GCA_034435815.1 Anaerolineae bacterium
GGCGCGGGCGGCGTAGGCGGCGGCGGCCCCCGCCGCGTTCCCCGCCGACGGGATGACCATTTCTCGCACTCCCAGTTCCCAAGCCCGGGAGACGGCCACCGCCAGCCCGCGCGCTTTGAAGGACGCGGTCGGATTGAGGCTTTCCTCCTTGATGTAGAGGTGGGGCATCCCCAGTTCCGCGCCCAACCGTCGGGCGGGGAGCAGGGGGGTGAATCCTTCGCCCAGGGTGACGATGTGGGCCGTATCCCGCACCGGCAGCAGAGCCCGATAACGCCAGAGGGAGGGTTCCGGGCCGATCAGGCGCTCCCGCCCCAGCCGCCGCGCCGCCTCCAGGTCATAGCGGGCCAGGAGCGGTCGCCCGCAATCGGGGCAGGCCTGCCATAGACGGTCGGCGTCGTACGTCTTGCCGCAGAGAGAGCATTCCAGGTGGGTCAGGAAGGTGTTCATATTGGGTGACCTTTGAATACACTGAGATAAACTCAAAACTCAATACCTTATGCCGCAGGGGGCTATTTTGCCCCTCACTGCCCTTGATCCCTCCTCTCCCCTTAGCCTGCGGCCAGGGGGGATGAGGACTGGTGCTGGCCCCTCATATTCTTGGTTTTCAGCCAATCTGCAGGAGGACAATCTCCGGCGGAGCCAGGAAGCGGGCGCGGGGCGCGCCTTTCCCCTCCACTCCAATGCCCCGACTCACGTAGAGGGTAGACCGACCGTTGCGATAGAGCCCGGCCTCGTACCGTTTCCAGAAGGCCGAACTGGTGACCAGGGCGCCGAAGAGGGGCAGGCGGAGTTGCCCGCCGTGCGTGTGCCCCGCCAGGTGCAGGTCTATCCCCATCTCCGCCGCTACCGGGAAGAGGTCCGGGGAGTGGTAGAGGAGAATTTGGAATCTCTCCGCTCCTCCCTTATGGGCGTCGTCGTGGGTGGGGTATGAGCGCGCGCTTTCCATCAGCCGCCGCATCCGCTCTCCGTCCCGCCGGTGGTCGGCCGTACAGCGGATGCCGATCAGCCGCAGATAGTGGCCTTTCACTTCCACCTCCGCCACCTCGTCCACCAGCCAGGTGATGGGGAGTCCGGCGAAGATTTGGGGGACGATGTCCGGGCGGTCCACGGGCGGGCTACCGATGACAGCCCAGGTCGGAGCAACTGCGGCCAGTTTGGCCAGCAGGTCCCGTACCCCCTGCCGGGCCGGGCCGTTATCCACTGAAGAGAGGTTCAGGTAGTCGCCGGTCAGAAAAATCAGGTCCGGGCTCAGCGCCCGGACGGTCTCCAACAGTTGTCGCTCCCGGGGGGTCCAGCCCTCAAAGTGGATGTCCGACAGGTGGAGCACCCGCAGCGGCTCCCCGTTCTGCAGTTTGGGAGACGCAATCTCCAGCGAGGTGACGGTCAGGCGGAACGGTTCCACCCAGGTGGCGTAGAGTTGGATGACGGTGATGCCGGCCTGGAGGATGCCCGTTAGAACAGCCAGAGGGACCGCTGTGGGAGCGGTAGCAAGCCCTGCCCCTGCATCTGTTCTCGCCCCCGCCATTCCCAGGCCGAAGGCCAGCGCGGCCCGCAGGAGGGCCAGGGCCAGCAGGGGCGGCGTGACCGGGCCGAACGACCGGCCTTTGCGGGGCAGCATGGCCAGGGAGACGCCGTCCCCGATGATGGCAGCCCCCAGGCAGAGGCCCACCGCCGCCTGAAGGGACGGCTGGCCCCAGGGCCAGGCACCAATGGCGGCCATTCCCGCCAGCGCAGGGGCGACCGAAAGGGGCGGGATGCGGGCCAGAATCTCGCTGGTCAGCAAGGCCAGATGAAGAAGACCAGATGGTTGCTCAGAGCGTGTCTGTGGCATTTCAGACGGCACTCCACTGCG
Organism: Anaerolineae bacterium; assembly: GCA_034435815.1. GTDB lineage: Bacteria > Chloroflexota > Anaerolineae > B4-G1 > DUEL01 > SpSt-77. The sequence goes on from DAOTWK010000456.1 coordinate 1,853, forward strand.
TTCCGTGTCTCACTATAAACACAGCCACGAGGGTGTGTCCCAAAACTGTTGGGCTTCCTTTGCCCGGCGGTGAACCGCCGGGCTCAATTGCAAAGCCTCCTTCGGGGGCTGAAAACTCCTGCCTGATGGCGCGTCTAATCCTTTCGGAGCCTCGCAAGCCTGGGAAAAATTCTTCTTTCAGCCCGAAGGGCTTCGTATTTTGAGTCCGGATGTTTTGCGACTTGGCAAATTATTCCGCCAATTCAGCGCTTTTGCCCTCGCCCCACCCCCTGCCCCCCTCTCCCACTCGCCTTCGGCGGCGGGAGAGAGGGGAGTTGGGGGTTTTCGGCGGGCGGCAAAGCCACCCGCCGAAAACCCCTTCTGTTCCCCCCTTCCCCCTCCGTTTCGGGGGAGAAGGGGGGAAGGGGGGATGAGAGGGGTTAGAATCATCCCGCAATCTATTGTCGAAATAATTTGTTAAACTACAATGCGTCCGGACTCAAAAGGCCGTTTCCGACGAAATTGGGACACATCCCAGCCACGAAGCGAAGCGGAGTGGCGCTGAAGCGGCACTCCCCTTCGTTTTGCGCCGCACTCCGAACAGGATGCGGGGATGGCTGGCTCATCGTCCGTGGTCTATGTCTGTGGTCAGTCGTTCCCCTTTCATTCGCCGCAGGGATAGGTGAGGGGTTCGGCGGCGAGGGCGGTCAGGGCGGCGGCGACACCGGGACGGGAGGGTTTGCCGTCCTGCGCGATGGCCCATTCCACCGCGCGGAGGGCATACCGGGCCGCCGCATACGCCGGGAGCGCCAGGTCGCTGGGGGGGATGCCTAGGGAGATTTCGGTGCAGGCGGCGACGAAGTCGGCGCAGTCGGGCAGACTCCGGGGATGGGGCCAGGGGGTAACGGTGCGGACGCCGGTGGCCGCGTCTCCGGCGACGGCCCGGAACTCGTCGGCGGCCAGGTCCGGCCCGCCAACGAATT
>DAOTWK010000457.1:0-4059 GCA_034435815.1 Anaerolineae bacterium
CCGTTCAACTGGCTGCGGGTGCGCGGCCTGATCCGCCGGATTGATGTGGCGTCTTTCAAACTGATGGGAGTTCTGGACCGATACCGGATGCGGGGCATAGACGCGGCGCTGTATTTGGGTGTGATTCGGGGATTTATTCAGCGGGGATACGCATGGCTGGATGGGTCTGTCACCGGAGAGTACAACCTGATGATGAACTTGGTCGCCCAACGGTGGGGGGCTGAACGGTACAAGCACTTCCGGGTGTATCAGCAATCGCTGGTTTGAAAAACAGCCAGAGACGGAGGATCCGCTCGCGGAATCATTTTGCACTCATCTCGCTTCAGGAGGCCCCAATGCCCAGGATTACCTTTGAGGAATTCCGCCGCATTGTGGCAGAAGAACTGGATGTGGACGAGTCTAAGGTGTCGCCGGAGGCATCGTTCGTGGAGGACCTGATGGCCGATTCTATCCAGTTGGTGGAGATGATGCTCAGCCTGGAGGAGAAGGGAATCCTGATCCCCATAGAGATGGCCTGGCAGGTCCGCACCGTTGGAGATGCCTACCGCCTTTACGCTGAAGCCCTGGAAGCCAAGCGCACCTGAATCCGCAATCTTGAATCTGCAATCTTTATGCCCTTTTTGATTGATGGCCATAATCTGATCGGCAGGACTCCAGGGCTCAGCCTGGCGGACCCGGATGACGAAGCGGAACTGGTGCGCCGGATACACCAATACTGCCGGCGTCATCGGCGGCGGGCGACGGTTGTTTTTGATTCGGGCGTCGTCGGGGGGCGCTCCGGGGCCCTGAGCACGCCCGAAGTGGAGGTAGTCTTTGCTCCTGCGGGCCGCCGCGCCGACGACGTCATCCGGGAGCGCCTGCGGAAGGCCCGCGATCCTGCCGGATGGCTGGTTGTCTCATCCGACCGCGAAATCCAGCGGATGGCCCGGCAGGCTGGCGCGCGGGTCATCTCCTCGGAAGAGTTCGTCGCCGACATGCAGGCTTCGCCCTATACTGCGCCGGAGAAGCAGACCCTGCGCATGTCCGAAGACGAGATTCAGGAGTGGCTGGACCTTTTCCGAAAGCGGAAGTAGGGCGACTCTGCAGGAGTTTCCTCCATAACTGTTCAGGAGGCACAATGGCACCCAATCTATTGCGCAACGGCGACTTTGAGCGTGGGTGGGAAGGCACCCATCACCGATGTGTTGTCTATCCGGTAGGGGGCACGCCTTACGAACGGGAGGCGGGAGAAATGGCCTGTCCCGAGGGCTGGAGGGCCTGGTATCGCCACGGCCTCCCGGTGGAGCACGACCCCCAGAACGGAATTGGCTGGTCGGCGCCGGAGGTTCGGCCCTGCGGCCTGACGCCCGACCCGAACCGGGTCCATGCCGGGAATTGGAGCTGCCTGGTCTTCACCTTCTCCCGCGTCCACGATGCCGGGCTCTTCCAGCAGGTGACGGTGGCACCTGGCACCCGTCTGCGCCTCTCTGCCTGGGCCCATGCCTGGAGCAACCACTGGGGCTCTCCTCACGAGAGCGACCCCCGCTGGAGCGAGGGGGGCCGCGTGGGCTACAACCCGTTTTTCGCCGAAGAGGGAACTCCAGGCCTGGACGATGCCGACCGCAACTTCACCTTCTGGGTGGGGATTGACCCCACGGGCGGTACCAACCCCTATGCGCCCACAGTGGTTTGGGGCAAAGGAGCGCACATCTACAATGCCTACCGCCAGGTCCCCGCTGTGGAGACGGTGGCGCAGGGGAATACGGTGACCGTCTTCTTGCGCTCCCGCACCCTCTGGCCCTTCAAGCACAACGATGCCTATTGGGACAGTGTCGTGCTGGAGACAGTCAGCCCGATGCCCCAGGTGCAATTGACGGCGGAACCGGCCTCCCCGGAGGTCGGGCAGACTGTCCGGGTGACGGCCCAGTCCGACCAGTCGTTGGCTGGCGCGACGTTGCGCGTCGCCGGGCCCGACGGCGCCCTGCTGGTGGTGACCCCCGGAGGAGCGAACGTCAGTCCGCCCTATATCTGGGACTTTACCCCTCAGAAGGCGGGGGAGCATTCGGTCGCCCTGCTGGCTGAAGGGATTGCTACGCCGCTGGCGCAGATGACCCTCACCGTCCGCCCCAAAGTATGGGGCCTGCCCCGGGAGCAGTATGAGCGGACCTACGTCCTGCTGCCGCCGAATGCTGGGGCGGAATGGGTGCGGGCCATTCTGGCAAGTGGCGCCTGGGAGCGGCGCCGGTGGACCATCGGCGGCAGCGCCGACGACGCGGGCATCGGGGCACTCCTGAGCAAGACGGTCATCGCGATCAACCCGAGCCTGTGGCCGGGTGACCTGGAGGCCTTCTTCCGGCAGTACTACCCGGGCACCCGCTACGTCCCGCTCATTGCCGCGACACCGGAGGAACTGCGGCGGCAACTGGAGCAGATGTAGGGGTGGGGATGATGCGTTGGGCGGTGGCTTCACCGCCGCCCAACGCATCCCCGTCTCAGAGTGGATCAACGGCAGGCGGTCAGAAGGCCTGTCAACCAGGTTGGGAGTTCATCCCGGTTCTCCGGGGTGACTTCCACCACCCAGGCGTCGGGGAATCGCTCCAGGACCTCGGTGACCAGTTCGGGCCGGACAACCACCAGGGCCAGGAGAAAGCGACCTTCCCGAAGGATGTCCATCCCTATAGCCCATCCGCCTCCCGTCATCTCCAGCGGCCCCAGTTCGTCCAGCACCAGCAGGTCACAGGGGATGCTGCGGGCAAGGATGGCCGTCCCCCAGGCCAGAGTGTCGGGGTCAAAGAGGTATCGGCCCACCGGGATGCCGGTCGGCCCGGAGGCCGTCAGCGACCGACGGTTGCCGGTCCGCACATCCACCAGTATCCGCAGGTCCCCTTCTTCTCGCAACGTCAGCAGGCCGGCGCAGGAATAGCCCGCGTTCTTTGCCAGGGTGACGGTGCGGAGACAGAGTGTGGTCTTTCCCACCCCTCGGAGGCCAGTAATCAATATAATGAGGGAATTCGCGGGAGACTCGGGCGTTGCCAAAGAGGAAGCCTCCTGCCAGATGAAGAGATGGAGGGGCGACAACAACGGCACAAATCCTGTCTATTTGGCGTGAGCCAGCGTTTATAAGACGAAGTGCCAGGGCCTGAGGCGCCTGGCACTTCTTTTGTGGTGGAGATGGCGGGATTTGAACCCGCGTCCGGAGAATTGAGCCAGAGACATCTACGAGCGTAGTCGGCTCTTCGGTTCTCGTCCGGTCCGTCGCGGCCGACCGCGCGGTGCTGGACTCAGCCGATTCGCTTAGGCGACCGTATCGGCGTCAGGCCGCCGCACACCGACTTTGTCACGCCCAGTCCTCAACCCGCCGGTGAGGGGTTGAGGCGGACGGGGCCGCTCATTGTGGCGGCCCGGTTTTCCCTACCGCTTACGCGGCGACGGGAATTGCAGCCCAAGTGTTGGCATTCTTAAGGTTGCTCCGTTGTTCACGGGGTCAGAGCGCCCCGGCTCGCCGTCCCTGACCGGCCTTCCCCGTCGAGACCGTTCATCCCCATGACGGCAGGGGCCAAAGGCCCCAGTACCCCCGGCAGGACTTGAACCTGCAACCTTTTGGTCCGCAACCAAATGCTCTGTCCAATTGAGCTACGGGGGCCCAGGCGGGGAGGCAGGGATTCGAACCCTGGGTGGAGTTTTACCCCCACAACCGCTTAGCAGGCGGCCCCGATCGACCACTCCGGCACCTCCCCACGCGCTCAGCGGAGGGAGAGGGATTTGAACCCCCGGTGACCATACGGTCACAGCGGTTTTCAAGACCGCCGCCATCGTCCACTCGGCCATCCCTCCGGACACGCGGAGGGAACGCTCCCTGCCGCATTGTTATTGTACCACACCCTTTCGGTCCTGTCAATGATGGTACAGGGTGTGTCCCAAAATTGTTGGGCTTCCTTCGCCCGGTGGCTTACCGCCGGGCTCAATCGCAGAGCCCCTTTCGGGGGCTGAAAACTCCTGCCGGGTGACTCGTCTGGTTCTCTCGGAGCCTCAATTCCGGGAAAAAGATGTTTTTCGTTGCAGCGGCTCTGCCGCCGCAAC
>DAOTWK010000458.1:0-1580 GCA_034435815.1 Anaerolineae bacterium
CTGACCTGGTTGGAGGCGGAACTGGCGGAGCAGCCGGCCCTCCAGCCCCTCTGGGATGCCCGCGCCCTGGAGCGCATCGCCGAGAACACGGAAGCCATCCGCCGAGGGCTGGAAGATGCATGGTCCCGAGCGCTGGCGGAGGCCAACCGCTATGTACAGGTGACGGGCAATGTTGACCGCAGCATCATCGTCACCGGCCACCGGAACACTGTAACCCAGGTCTTTCAGACGTTTCTGAGCGGCGATTACACCCCGTTGGCCGACCTCTATCTGCCCCCGGACCCGGTCTTTGACCGCGTGCGCCTGGACGACTTTGTCGGACGGGAGTGGTTGGAGGCCGACCTTGACCGCTTCCTGAGCGAGCAGCCGCGCGGCGTCTGGCTGCTGGTGGGCGAGGCCGGCGTGGGCAAGACCACTTTTCTGGCCCACCTGGTGCGGGAGCGCCGCTACCTGCACTTTTTCGCCGAACAGGCGCCAGGCGAGACAGGGGTGCCGCGCGCGCTACAGAGCCTATCCGCTCAACTGGTGGCCCGCTACCGCCTGGAGCCTGACGCCTCCCGCGACGCGCTATCTGCCGCTCGGGCCGCCGAGCCCGACTTCCTGGAACGACTGTTGCGCATGGCCGCCGAGCGGCTGACGGCAGGCGAGCGACTGGTCATCGTGGTAGACGCGCTGGACGAGGCCGGGGTCGGCGCCAACGGCAACGTCCTGGGCTTGCCGAAAACCCTCCCGCCCGGCGTTTTCCTGATCCTCTCCCAGCGGCCGGTGACAGTTCCCTTGCGGGTGGACCCCTATCCGCAGCGGGTGGACCTGCAGGCTGAAGATGACCGCAACCTAGCCGACGTGGAAGCCTACCTGCGCGGGGTGGCTTGTCGGCCCGCCGTCGCCGGACAACTGCGCGCCCGCAGTTACGCCGCGGAGGACCTGGTTCGGGTGCTGCGCGCCAAGAGCGCGGGCAACTGGATGTACCTTCACTACGTGGTGCGGGAGATTGAAGCGGGCCGACGCCATCCGCTGGACCTGGAGGGCCTGCCGGCAGGGCTGGTCGGTTACTATGCCGAATACTGGCGGCGTTGGCGCGAAAAGCCAGAGTGGGACCGGCTCTATGCGCCGCTGTTGGCCGCGCTGGCTGCGGCGCAGGAGATGGCCTCGCCCAAAATGCTGGCTCGCTGGAGTGGCCTGAAGGACGATCACCGGCTTCGGCGGCTGCTGCGGGAGGATTGGGTTGCTTTCCTGTTCCGGCGCGACGACCGCTTTCGCCTCTACCACGCCAGCCTGCAAGACTTTTTCTGCGGCAAGATGGAGGTGAAGAATCTCACGCCGGCCGACTGTGCCCTGGTGGAGGAGATGGCGGAGCGGACGCGCGAGATGCATGGGCGCATCGCAGACTACTACCAGCAACTGGCCGCAGGCGACTGGGGACGGCTGGCCGGAGAGGACGACGGCTACGGCCTGCGCTACCTGGCCGCGCACCTGGTCGCCGCCGAAAAGTGGGACGCCCTCTACCGCCTGCTGACCGACTTTGATTTTCTGGAGGCCCGCTGCCGGGCTACCTCCGTCTTTGACCTGGAGGCTGACTA
>DAOTWK010000459.1:0-8554 GCA_034435815.1 Anaerolineae bacterium
TTTCACGTTTCACGTTTCACTTTTCACGTTTCACTTTTCACGCTTCACGTGCCAACCGGCTGCCAGCGACGAAGCAGGCCCCACCACAGACCACCCAACAGTAGCGCCGTCATCAGGCTACAGAGGGCCAGCGGCAGAGTCCGGATGACGAAGGCACCGGCCAGCAGGCTCAGGGAGTTCAGAAGCAGGCGGACGGCCCCAAACATATGGCTCAGCAAGACATCTCCGCTGTGGGAAAGCGCCACCAGGAAGCCCGCCCATCCGGGCAACATCCAGAGAATCGGAAGAAACCCGATGAAGAGGACAAGGGCAGTTCCCGCTGCCAGCGCCAGACTGCCGAAGAAGGCGCGCCGCCGGGCCCGGCGCCGGTCCACCTGAGCCATCACCCGCCCGACAAACCCCGGCGGTGGGGAGAGAATCGGCGCGCTGCACAGGACTGCCTCGGCGGCCTGGAGTTGCTCCCACTGGACCCGACAGTGGTCGCAGACTTCCAGGTGAGCCTCCAGGACCCGCCTTTCTTCGTCCGGCAGTTCGCCATCCAGTGCCTTCATCATTCGTTCCAAAGCCTCTTCACACTTCATATTCCCTACTCCCTTCCTAACCCCCCACCCTTGACTCCCGACTCCCTTCCTCTCCCAGCATCTGGGCCAGCGCCAGACGGGCGCGGTGGAGCCGGGATTTCACTGCGCTGACCGTCGTTCCGAGAACCTGGGCCATCTCTTCGTAGGAGCAATCGTACCAGTATCGCAGGGCTATTGCCGCCCGGTCCTCGGCGGGGAGGCGCAGTAGCAATCGCTGGATTCGCTCCCGGGTTTCCCAGGCGACGACCGCATCGTCGGGGTTTGCGCCGACTTTTTCGACGGCGAGTTCGTCATCCAGTGTCAGAATAGGCCGACGGCGACGGATGCGGTCCACACAGTAGTGGGTCGTGATGGAGAGCAACCAATTCCGGAAGGGACGGGCGGGGTCATACTGGCTCAGGTTGCGGAAGGCCCGCAGAAAAGTCTCCTGAGCCGCGTCCTCTGCCTCCATCCGTTCCCCCAGCATCCGGTAGGCCAGGTTATACACCGGCGTCTGGTAGAGATGGACCAGACGGGCGAAGGCGTCCGTGTCTCCCTTTTGAGCTTGCTGGATCCAGAGGACTTCGTCTATCATCGGTCTCTACATAATTATACGTCGGATGGGGCGAAAAGTTGTGGGCAACATGGCCCACTTGACAAGACCCGGTTCTTGAGTACACTTTGAACACGTCAAGTACTATGAACACCGAAATGGGTTTCTCGCTGATACTGGGTTATCTGCTCCCGGTCGGTTTCTTCCTGCTGGCATGGGGCGGGATGGCACCGGAACGGGCAAGGCGGGCCGCCATCCAGGGATTGGTGGCCCTGGCGCTGGCCGCAGTGGGCTATTTTGTCATCGGGTTTGCCTTCCACCTGGGCGGCGCCGCCGTCTTCTCGGACCGGCCCGGGCTGGGCGGGCTGGATAGCATCTGGTCACCTCTGGACCGGACCCGGGGGCTGGGATGGGGGGTCATCGGACTGAAGGGTTTCTTCCTGGACGGGGGTGCGGATACCCCCGAGGCGCTGGCTCTCTTTGTCGCCTATCTCCCGATGGCCGCGACGGTTGTCCTGATGCCGGTGATGGCCCTCTTCGGCCGGACGCGGGGTGGGTGGGTGGCCCTGCTGGGGTTGCTGACCGGCGCTCTGCTCTTCCCGCTGGCGGCCTGCTGGGTCTGGGGCGGAGGGTGGCTGGCCAGCATGGGCCAGACTCTGGCGCGGGGCCACGGGACGGTGGACTATGCTGGCAGCGGGGTGGTCTACCTGCTGGGCGGAATGATTGCCTGGGGTGCATTGACGGCATTGGGGCGTGAACTTCCGCAGGAAGGCCCCGCCGAGATGCCCCCGGCTCACTTCCCCCTGCTGGCCAACCTGGGGGCGCTTCTGATCGCGGTGGGCTGGCTGGGATGGTCGCTGAATCTCCCCTTCCATGCCGACGGGGCTCGCCTGGACGTCGGGCGGATTGCCGTCAACGGCCTTCTGGCCCTCGCTGGAGCCACGCTGACTTCCCTCTTCTACTGCTGGCTGGCTCTGGGACACGGCGACCCTCTGATGGTAGCGCGCGGCGCGGCCGGGGGACTGGTTGCCATATCGGCGGGCGCGCCGTTTCTCCCGCAATGGGCCGCGCTGGTGGTCGGCGTTGTGGCTGGACTGCTGGTCCCGCTGGGCGTCTATCTGGTGGACCGGGTTCTGCGGCTGGCCGATGTCCCGGCATCGGTGGCGACGGCAGCCCTGCCCGGACTCTGGGGACTGCTGGCGGTGGCGCTCTTTGCGGACGGGCGCTGGGGGCAGGGCTGGAACAGTGTGGGGGCAGAAGTGTACCGCACTGTGATCGGGCAGGGGGTCAGTGGCTTCCTGGTGGCCCCGGGATTCATAGGTGACGGCCCGGGCCAGATGGTAGCCCAGGTGGTGGCGGCGGTCGCTCTGGGCCTCCTGGGCTTCGCTGGGGGATGGCTGACGATGGCCGCTACCCGTCTGCGCCGGTAGCGGGCCGGACTGCATGGGCACCGCCTTTTCTCCCCACCGGCCCAGTGGCCCGGAGGGTTATGGTGTTGGCATCACCGTCGGCGTCTCGGTCGGCGTCGGCGTGGGAGACGGGGTGGGCGTCGGCGAGGGTGTCGGCGTGGGCGTGGCCGTGGGTGTGCCGGTTGGTGTAGCAGTCGGCGTACGGGTAGCGGTGGGGGTGCTGGTCGGCGTGGGCGTGGGCCAATCGCCAATCCGCTGCCACCAGACCTTGATAAGCGCCCGGCCGGTCGCCTCATAATACTCCACTATTAACTGGCGGGCACCGGTCAACAACAGGTCCACCGTGTAGACCCTACTGCCATCGCTAGGATGCCACTCGTCCAGCACCCGGGTGCCGTCCACATATATCCGGACTCCATCGTCGGCCTGGGCGTGCAGGCGGTAACGGGCCGGCTCAAAAGTCACCTGACGGGTCCAGCGGGCGGAGAAATTATCTGCCGGGAGTCCCCAGGCCGGTGCCCCCGTGCCCCACTCAAAGTTCAGAGCGCGATCGTTGCGTACCAGGGCGGGGGTCCCGCTCAGGTTGGGGTTAGACCAGTACTCCCCTTTCCAGTCCGGGTAGGACGGAGAGGCAACTTTCTCCCACCATACCTGGATGCGCGCGTCGCCGGTGTTCTCATAGTACTCTACTCGCAAACTGTGAGTGCCCTGAACCAGGGCGTGATCCACCGTGATTTCGCGGGCGCTGCCGTCGTGCCAGGAATCTATGATTAACTGGTCGTCCACCCACAGGCGCACCCCGTCATCCACAATGACGCGGAAGCGGTAGGTGGCTCCCTCAAAGGGGTACGTGCGCGTCCAGCGGGCGGAGAAGCCGTCGGCGGGAATACCGGGGGCAGGGGAGCCGATCCCCCAGTTAAAAGAGATATTCTCATCATTTCGCACCAGCACTGGGTTGCCGCTCAAGGTCCGGTTGGGCCAGTACTCCCCCTTCCAATCGGGGTAGGCGGTCAGTTTCTCCCACCAGACCTGGATGACTGCGTCGTGGCCGCGCTCGTAGTACTCCACGCGCAGGGTATGGGAGCCCGCTGCAATTTTGTGCTCCGCCGTCACCTCCCGCTGAGCCCCGTCCTGCCAGGCATCCAGCACCAGGGTATTGCCCACGTAGATGCGCACCCCGTCATCTACGACCGCGTGGAAGCGGTACAGTCCGGCCTCAAACGGCAGTGTGCGGGTCCAGCGGACGGAGAAGTTGTCGGCGGGGAAATCGCGGTCCGGTGCTCCCCGGCCCCAGTTGAACCGGATTTCGGCATCGTTTCGCACAAACGCCGGGGGGCCGGCCAGCGAAATGTTGGCGAAGTACTCCCCGCGCCAGGCGGCGGGCGGGGTGGTGGGACGGGGAGTCGGCCTTCGGGTCGGGGTCGGAGCGGGACGGGGCGGAGTGGCTGTTGCCGTCGCGGTGGGCTCGGGAGAGGGCAGCGGAGTGGCGGTGTTGGTGGGGATAGGAGCGGGCGTTTCTGTAACGACGATAAGGAGGGGAGCCCTCACCACCGCGCCGGTCGTAGAGGACCACACTGCGATAGAGATGGCTTTTGACTCCACCCCAACCTCTGCGGGTACCCCAAACACTGCCGTGAACCGACCGTCTGCCCCTACCGCGGCGGATGCCAGGGCGGCCCGCTGGCCGTCTGGGCGCTCTATGCCGACGAAGACGGTATCCCCTGGTTTCCAGCCCTCACCGTTCACGGTGATGGGAGCACCAGGAGCGGCTGTATCCATGGCCAGCCGTATGGATGGGGTGGCCTGAGGCGGCATAGGGATGGGGAAAAGACCCTCTCGGATGGTCAAGATGGCCGCGCCAAGGAGACACAGGGCCAGGAGAACCAGAGAGATTCCCAAAAGCGCGATGATGGTGGATCGGGATTGCGGGCTGTTGCTCAACATTCTGCTCCTGTCTTTCATCGCTTTTACCTTCTAACACAACCCTGATGGCCTGTTGGCTTGATTTTTTGACGTCTGAAAGAGGCGAAAGGTTCCCTTTTCCCCTCCGCTATTGGGGAGAAAGCAAAGGGGATAAGGCTTTTCAGGTAATCATTCCCCGCTCCTTCGCCTTCACTACCGCCTCGGTCCGCGAGACTGCCCCCAGTTTCTGGAGGATGTTACTCACGTGGAAGGCCGCCGTGCGCTCGGAGAAGCCCAAGCGGGCGGCAATTTCCTTATTGCTTAACCCCTCTGCCATCAGCCGCAATACCTCCTGCTCCCGTTCCGTCAGCCTCGCCGGGCCCCTCCCTTCCAGAATGGCCTCCACCAGGTCCGCCACGCCGGAGCTGAAGTACTTCCCACCCTCCTGCATGGCGGCCCGGACGGCCTCCACGACTGCCTCCGGCGCCTCTTCTTTGAGGAGATAGCCCACCGCTCCGGCTTCCAGCATCCCCCGGATGTAGTGCTCATACCGATAGGCGCTGAGGGCCAGGACGCGCACGGGCAGGCTCCGCCGCTGGATCTCCCGGGCCGCCTCTGGTCCCGAAAGGCCCGGCAACTGGCAATCTATTACCGCCACATCGGGCTGGAGGGCCAAAATCTTCTCCAGAGCTTCATCCCCACTTTCAGCCTCGGCTACCACTTCTATATCTGGCTCGCGGTCCAGGAGCACCCGCAGCCCCAGCCGCAGAGTGGGATGGTCGTCGGCCAGGAGAACGCGAATCGGTCCACCCACGTCCTTCCTCCGGAGAGTACAGCAAAACACGCAATACGGTGTTGAGTCTCATAACGTCGTACCGGGCAAAAGTCCTGAAAAATCGTGCCCCTTTTGCCCTTTGCGGAGCCCCTCCCCCCTTGCTTCCCTCCCCGCTGCCGCTGCGCGGCGCGGGGAGGGGGGAGATAAATGGGGTTTGGGAGCGGTGGCCGCAAGCCGCCGCTCCCAAACCCCTCCCTTTCTCCCTCACCCCTCCCCGCTTCGGGGAGGAGTGGGGGCTTGGGGTGAGGAGGGGTCAACGCGCCATCCGAAAGAGGCGCAGCCCGGTACGATTTTTGAGACTTTAACGCGATACGATTTTACAGGACTCAACAACGGAATATGCAATACGTACTCCGTATTCCGTTACCGCTTCAGCAACTCCTCAAACTCCTCCGCCGCGTCCACCAAGCGGCCCCGCCGACGGGTCAGGCTGAAGTTCTCCCATTGGGCGTCGCCGGGGAGGTCGTCCAGAAACCAGCAGAGGGCCTGAATCTGGGGTTCGCTGTTCACCACACTCAGGGCCGAACTCAGCCAGCCCCGGGGGTAGTTCTGGGCCGGGGGCACCCCCACAGCGGGAATAAACGTATTGGCGGAAGTGATGTAGACGGGGAGTCCCTGAGTGGACGGGTAGGCGTTGATGATGTCCAGCCACTCCTGATAGACCCGAAAGCCGGCCTGGGCGCCGTTCCACTCCGGTCGCGAGAGGTCGGTCTGGGGTTCGGCATAGCCATACCCGCCCAGTTCAGGGGCCTCAGGACGGCCCGGGGTCTGGACGGCGAAGCCGTCGGGAGCGGCAAAGGGAATCCCCGCCGACGCCTTCACCCGCACCGCTTCGTCTATGTATCGCACCAGGGTGTTCATATAGTTGAGCCAGGGAGCATCCACGCGGTATTTGTGGCTCCCGTCCTGGTCGGTGTTCCAGGACCGGACCGGGCCCACCAGCACCCGAACGTGGGGATTTTCGGCCCGGACCACCTGGACGCTGTTGTCGGTGTGATGGACGGGTTCCCCGTACCCGTTGAAGACCCGGGCGTACCACTCCGGGGTGACCGGACGGTCGGGGGCCAGCGCGTTCTGGTCCAGGCCGTTGTAACTGCTCCCCACGACGTAGCCGTAGACTTCCCGGAGACGGTCGTCCCGGGCCAGCCGCGCCAGGTAGTCCAGGTACTCTGCCAGGGCCAGGTGGTCGCCGGTTGGCGGGATGGACTGATTGTAATCATAGTCCACCCGCACCAGAACCCGCAGCCCTTTGGCCCGGTGGGCGTAGACCTTCGCCGCCAGGTCGTCTATCCCCCAGCCGGGCTCCTGGGCCCGCCGGACGTAGGTGACCTCCACGGCCCAGCCGCTGCGCCCGTGCCACTCCCGGTCCGGGTTGGGGAAGACCAGCCCCAGTTTGGTGGGAAGGGAGGCGGAGGGAGGAGTGGGCGTCTCCCCCACCGACATTCGCCCCCGCTCCCGGCAGCCGGTATTACAGTCATGGTAAAACCCTATCTCCGATGGACCGGTAGGAAGGGGGAAGTGGAAGGTCCAGGTCCACTGTCCGCCCAGGCCGGCCTCCCAGGTCTCCGGATGGACGGGGATGCCGTTGACGGTCAGGAGGACATGGCTCCAGGGGGTGCGGTCGGTGACGTGGAGGCGGATTTCGTCGCCGGGGCGGGCGAAGGGGGGATCCAGGCGCATCTGCGGACTCAGTGGAACAGGGATGACAGGGTCACCCCTCCCCGGTGCGATGACTACGTAGCCGGGGATGGGAAGCAGGGCGCAGGCGGTCAGTGCCAGCAACAGCCCCAGGAGCCACCCCCAGCGGCGGAGAAAAGGCCCTACAGCCGCGAGGGCACGGTCGGCAAGACGAACTGTGCGCATGTCCCGGTCTCTCCTTCCGTCTGGCTGGAAATCTCTAAGCGGCTCCCGTGGCGGTGCAGAACCTCCTCCACCAGCGCCAGGCCCAGCCCGCTCCCTTCCACTTCCTGCTTCGCCGCCCGATAGAAACGACGGGTGACATAGGGCAAATGTTCCGCCGGGATGCCTGGCCCGGTGTCCTGGACCGCGCAGAGGACGCCGCCCTCGGCCCGCCGGAGGAGGACGGTGGCTCGGTCACCCGGACGACAGTGCTTGAGGACGTTATCCAGCAGGTTCAGGAAAACCTGCATCAGCCGGTCCGGGTCCCCCCAGACGGTGGGAAGGGGGGAATCGGCCTCCAGGGCGAAGCGGATGCCCCGCTCTTTCGCCTGGGAAGCCAGGGAGGAGATGGCCCGCTCCGCCAGGTCCAGCAGGTCTACCGGGCGCCGGTCTATCTCCGGGGTGGTCTCCAGGCGGCCCAGTTCCAGCATCAGATGGACTATCCGGGCCAGCCGCCGGGTCTCGGCCTGAAGGAGGTGCAGGGATTGACGTTTGGTCTCCTCCGGGATGTCGGGCAGGCGGAGGATTTCCATATGGGTGAGGATGGCGCCCACGGGGGTCCGCAGTTCGTGGGAGAGACCAGCGAAGAGTTGGGTCCGGGCCTCCTCGGCCTCGTACTGGGAAGTGACATCCAGCAGGAAGAGGTAGTCCCACCGCCCGCCGGACATCAGCCACCAGCGGACGGCCCGACCAGAGGGGAGCCGGAGGACGCGGTAGCGGCCTTCTGGTGCCCGTCCCCGCCGGACGTCGGCCCGGTCGTCGTCCAGGAGAAAGCCCCACTCCACGGCCGGTACGGGGCCGGAGGGGGTCTCCAGTTCCAGCAGGCGGCGGGTGTACTCGTTGGCGTAGACGTACCGTTCGGCCCCCTCCAGGGCCATCCAGCCGAAGGGGGCACGCTCAAAGACGGCGTGGAGAGCGGCATCGGCGAATGTCTCCGCAGCGCGCCGCCCGGCACGGCGGCGGTCCAGCCAGAGGGCCAGAAGAGCGGCCGCGACGGCCATCAGAAACAGGCAGAAGAGGAGCCAGCGAAGTTGCAGGGCCAGCATGTCCGGCGTCCTGTGTTTATTTGCCACGAATTGCACGAATATTCGTGCAATTCATAGCCCAATCAGCCCTTCAGCGCGCCGGCCAGGAGCCCTCGCATGAAGAAGCGGCCCAGGAAGATGTAGACCAGCAAGGTCGGCAGCGCGGCCAGAAGCGCCCCTGCCATCTGTACGTTCCACTCCACGATGTAACTGCCCGCCAGGTTGTAGAGGGCCACCGTTACCGGGCGGATGGCCGGGTTCTGGGTGAGGATGACGGCGAAGAGGAACTCGTTCCAGATGGAGGTGAACTGCCAGATCATCACCACGGCGAAGGCAGGCATGGAAATGGGAAAGAGGACCCAGCGGTAGAC
>DAOTWK010000460.1:0-2669 GCA_034435815.1 Anaerolineae bacterium
AACGGCCAGCCGCTGCTGGTGGCCGTTCCCTACGGGCAGGGGCGGGCCCTCCAGTGGACCTCCTACGCCTGGCTGAACTGGCGCACCTGGGGCCCGATGCACGGTTTTGACGACCTAATCTGGCGGGGGATGGTCTGCGCGGCCCGAAAACCCTTCGTCTTCCAGGGCATGCCCCCCCTTGTCACCTTTCGGGTAGACGACTCCACCGGTCCCTATACCTGGATTCAGATCGCCAACGTCTATGGCTTCAAGCCATGGGTGGGGATTTTTCTGCGGAATGTGAGTGAGCCCAATGCCGAGGCGCTGAAGTGGCTGGTGGACACCGGTCAGGCTACGGCAGGTGTCCATGCGCTCAGTTTCACCGAGTTCTTCTACACCGGCACCCCCGAACAGATCGCCGCTAACTTCGCTGAAGCCCAGACTTGGTTCGCGACTCGCCAAATCACCCATTCTACTTTCGTTGTTCCCCACTACTATCGGTTTGATCCGCCGGCCTTTGACGGCCTGGCGCAGATGGGGGTGGAGTTTGTGGGCACGGTGATGACGCCGGGGGACGGGTACGGCACCTCCCCTGCCCTCCGGGCCCGGCCCTACCGTCTCTACGACGCGCCCGACAGCGGTAGCAGTGCTCCCTTCTACTACGCCGACTACCTGACCGTCCCTGGTCACCCCGAACATGATGGGCGCTTCTTCAACGTCTTCACCGAAATCCGGGATGTGACGGGCTACGAGTGGTATCCGGACAACGATGTGGAGGCGAGCATCTGGCGGGGGACGGCGCAACTGAAGCGGGCGCTAGATAGTATGGTCATCGCGACGCTGTTCACCCATGAGTACTACATCCACACCATTACCCCGTCCAACTGGGACGCGATTCTGGCAGGGATTGCAGCCAACATCGCCTCGTACCAGCCGATCTATGTGACAATGGAAGAAGCGGCCCGGTACGCGCGGGCGATGGTCACCTCGGACATCGCCGGTGGTGCCTACGACCCCCTGTCCCAGACAGTGGTGGTCACCCTGACCGGCTCCACCGACATCCCGACGCAGTTCTACCTGTTCGCCGAATCCGACGGCGCCATTCTGCGCATTCCTGTAGAAGTTCCAGTCTTTTCCGGCAACACGACCGTCCTCGTCCCCCTGGGCGCCCTTCCCACTCCCACGCCGACGGTTCCTCCGTCGCCGACCCCGACTCCGCCCCCTGCCTCCGTGGGATTCTGGGACGACCTGGACCCGGTCAAAGAATACTGGACCCACTACGCGGCCCAGGGCACGGACGACTGGCGGCTTTCCGCCGCTTACTATCGCAGTCCCACCCATTCCTACTTCAGCGTGGGCACGGCCGCTGTCAAAGACAATTACCTCCTGACGCGCCCGATTATTGTGCCCGAGAATGCTCGTCTCTCTTTCTGGCACACGTATCAACTGGAGCAGGGCGGTGACGGAGCCGTCATAGAGATTTCCACCAACAACGGACAGACCTTCACCGACCTGGGGCCGCACATCGTTTCCGGTGGCTACACGGGGGTCATTTACGTTGGCTACGGCAGTCCCATTGCCGGGCGGCAAGCCTGGACCGGGGGGACGCTGGGGACGATGCAGGAAGTGGTGGTGAACCTTGCCGCTTTTGCCGGACAGACTGTCATCCTGCGCTTCCGGCTGGCCTGCGACAACGGCACTGCCAGTTCCGGCTGGTACATTGACGACGTGTGGGTGGGGAGCATTTCCCCCACGCCGACGCCGACCGACACGCCCACGCCGACGGCCACGCCCACCAGCACACCGACGGCCACGCCCACCAGCACACCGACGGCAACACCGACACCGGACCTCACCGTTGTCGCCTGGGATGATTTTGAGAGCGCGGGGTGGAGCGGTGGCGCGGGGTGGAGCGGAGCCTGGGTCCGCAGCGGCGACAGCAGTGTGACCACCTCCGGCACAGCCCACGGCGGGTTGTATCACCTGCGGCTCCGCTCCAATACCGGTGTGGTCACAAGGACGGTGAATATGGCCGGGCGGGTGAGCGCACGTCTGCGGTTCTGGTGGAAGGCCTACAGTTTTGAGGCCGGGGAGACCGCCACGGCGGAAATCTACGATGGCGCCTGGCGCACGGTGCTCACCGTCGTGGATGAGCAGGACACCAACGTCTATCAGTACGCGGACATTGACCTCTCCGGCTATCAGATGATCGGCAACTTCCAGATCCGATTCCGGGCCAATATGAGCAATACCAGTGATTACTTCTATGTGGACAACATCCAGATTGTGGCGGGGGGTACAGGGCCCACAGCGACACCGACGACCACGCCGACCCCTACCAGTACATCCACTCCCACCAGCACACCCACCTCCACACCGACGGCGGGGCCCACCGCGACCCCGACCAGTACCGCCACGCCGACGCCCACGCTCACCCCAACTCCCACCGCGACCCCGCCAGCGGGAGTGGTTTTCTGGGATGACTTTGACCCGGTCCGGGAGACGTGGACCCACTACGCCGCGCAGGGTGTGGACGACTGGGCCCTTTCCACCGCCTACTACCGCAGTCCCACCCACGCCTACTTCAGCAGCAACACGGTCACAATTAAGGACGCTTATCTGCTGACCCGCGCCTTCGTCGTCCCTGCGGGCGCGCAACTCTCCTTCTGGCACACCTACAGCCTGGAGTC
>DAOTWK010000461.1:0-2170 GCA_034435815.1 Anaerolineae bacterium
CCCCGCCGCCGGTGGTGGTGATATATCAATAAACACTTGCTCCCCGGCTCTTTTTATGCTAAAATAAAACCAGGCTAAGGCGCTGATCACCGGGCAGCGACTGGAATGACTGCTCTCAGGATCTCTAAACCGGTTAAAATCTCTCCCCCGAGGCGGATGACGGAGAAGTGACCCTCCCTAAGTCTGGAGGCATTAGAATGGGCCGCAAGCTTTCCCGCTCACCAAATATGACATCCCCATACCGAACCATCTTGCAGAGTCTTCTCCTATGGCTTCTGGCCGTGCCTTTGGGCATATTAGGGTACTATGCTCTCATCTACTGGGGGCTATCCCGTCTCTCCGGGGAGAGTCTTTGCATCCGGGCTGTTGCGGGTCACCTGCGCGAGGTCCTTTCCGGCGGATCCATTCTGGTTGCTATGCTCAGCGGCCTCATTGGGTTCGGCGCTGAAAGGTGGCGAAAATCGGTGGAGGCTGAGAATGACCGAGCAGGGCGCAGACACGGCGCCCTTCAGGAACTGGAGCAACTGAGTAAGGTGCTGGACCAAAGACAATATGGGGAGGCCCTCACGCTCTATCGGATCTTTCAGGAGCGCTGTCAGAGGGGAGGCCTCTGGGAGGACATCGAGGTCTGGGAAGACGTTCGGTTCACTTGGGAACGGAAAGCCCCTCTACCCTTGCAGACGTGGATTAAACTGGTAGAGGGAAAGCCAATCCCCAAACTGGATTCAGTCACCCTTGAAGCCCTCGTTTGGGGTCGCCGCTTGGACCCTCGCTACTGGGAGGAAAAGGGCAAAGCTCTCATTGAAACGTTAATTGCTCCTGACAGCTTGGAACTCCTGGTGCGCCTGTTTTCGGAGCGGTCGGACTTGCGGAAATCCTTGCTGCACTCTGAAATCATCGGGCGAAGGTTGAAGGAACTGGGTCGCAGTATTCCAGAGAATCAGAGAGGGCATCTGAAGACGCTCCAGAATTGGCGGGAACTGCCCCCTCCTGTGATGCCGTCCCCGTGGGAGAAAGTTGTTCGTCCCTCAGACCCACAGGAATTTACGGAATGGCTAAAACAATGCGGGTTCCGGGAGAACCCCTTCGGCCCCGAGATGGCCGAATTAGATCCTCGCCTATCGGACTATGGCCACTGGCCCGACTTTCTGGGGCCTGCGCGCGGCCCTCGGCCCGTCCTGGTCCTCGGAGCGTCCGGCTCCGGACGGACCGCAGCGGCCCTCCTTCTGCATCAGAAATGCCTCTTCCCGCCCGGGAATCCCGAAGAAGCCAGGACCTTCCCGGTATGGCTGGAGATAATAGATTCCTGGCCCCAAAGCCCGGAGGGTTGGTTGGAAGGGCTTGGGCGGGCCCTCGCCGAGGCACTCCTGCAAGTCTGCGGGCGGGACCCCGATGCCCTGTTCTTCTCCCCCGAGGCATCCCCCGCGGTCGCCCAACTCTTTGCCCGCTATTTTGGGCCAGCGGCCTCGGTTGAAGTCCATCTTCGCCGAAAGGGTCTCTCCGGAAGCGCTGTGGACTACGTTCTGGGCGAAATAGAGATTTATACAGGTCGCCTGTCCGGGGAAAGGATTGATCTTACGGCCTTGTGGGACCTGATTGGCAGGGCACGCCCGACCGACTTGGAGGCCACATATGTCCTCCTGGATATCCCGACGTTCCGGCCAACTGATGCAGACCCCCGGATAAAATCGTTGGCTACCTTTATGGACATGGCAGGGCCTCTGGCTCGTCGGGGGGTCTACATGAAACTCTTCCTTCCAGAAGAGGCGAGCCAACCGCTTCTGGACTCCTGGCCTGCACAGCCAATCTTTCTAAAGAAATGGCCGGAGAGAGACCTCCGGGAGATGTTACAGAAGCGATTGCGCCAGAGCAGCGACGGGCAGGTGGAAACCCTTCAGAGCATCTTTGCCGGTCAGGATTATCCCCCCGACTCGGATACGTGGCTCGTTAGGTCGGCGGAAGGCTTGCCCCGCCGATTGGTGCAATTGGGCAACCAGATGCTGCAAGAGGCGTGTAGTAGAAGACGCTGAATTAGGATGAGCGAGTCCCCATTGGTCGCCAGAGGTCTGAGCGTTTTCGGCCCCCTCCGGGCTGAGGAGGAGCCCTGGCTGGAGGAGTGCTTCGTCCCGCCTGCTGATTTTGATATAATGGCGGAAGCGAATTCCATCAT
>DAOTWK010000462.1:0-5469 GCA_034435815.1 Anaerolineae bacterium
GGGCGGGCGGCGAAAGCCGCCCGCCCCCAACCCCGACGTCCCTCGGAGCGGAAGTCTGCGGGGGTCACTCCCCGGCCTCTATCCGGAGAACGACCTGCCCGATGCCGATCAGGTCGCCCGCATCCACCACAGTCGGGCGAGTGACCGGTTCGTCGTTGAGAGTGGTGCCGTTCTTGCTCCCCAGGTCTTCCAGCCACCAGTGCCCCTCCCGCCAGGTAATCAGCGCGTGGTGGGACGAGACGAACGGATCGGACAGGCGAATGGTGCTGGAGGGAGCCCGTCCCAGCGAGTTTACCTCCTGAAGAGGGAAAACGGTACCCGGCTCAGGCCCGCGCTCCCCAGCCTCCACAACCACCAAGCGCATTTCTTCCCGGGGGACCGTCTCCCGTCCGGCGCCGCGGCGCAGGTCGCGCCAAAGTATGAAGAAGAGCACGGCCAGAAAAGCGTAGAGGAGCAGGGCCAAGAGGAGACGTAGGACTAACAAGAGAATTTCTCCCGCCATTATGGCAGTTCCTGAGGGTAGACCGGGATGCCCTCTGTGGTAGACGTCTCTTCGGGCGGTTCACCGGGAGAGGGAGAGGAAGGCTCTTCGCCGTAGATGATTTCAAAACCCGCCAGAGAGATGACATCTCCGGAGCGGAGGACGCACTCCTGGACGGGGTAGCTGTTAACCAGCGTCCCACCGGAACTGCCCAGGTCGTAGAGGACGTAGCGACCGTAGCGGCGGCGGAGTTGGGCATGGTGGCGGGAGACATGCGGGTGCTCTATGATGATGTCGTTATCCAGGGCCCGCCCGATGTTAATCGTGGGCGCGGTCAGGGATACGTGTCGCTGTCCACCAACGATGAGAAAACAGCGACCGGGAGGTAGTTCGGGAGAGGGTGGAATCTCTCCGTTCATCTGGCAGGTGGCGCTTTCATCGCCGCTCTCTACCTGTTTATGGAAAGCCCGAACGCGCACACTGTGATGGGGCAAATCTGGGAGCGGGTTCAGGGTAATAACGGGTGGGGTCAGCAGGAGCAACCCGGCCTGACGGGCCAGGTCCTCCACATAGCGGGCCAGTTCCTCTTCCGGCGCGGGGTGGTGGGCCCGCAGCGCGTCCAGGTCCTGGGGGTGGAGGTCAATCTGGTAATGGGTTGGAGCCAGAAGGGTGCCATCGGCGGCCTGGGAGCAGGCGTCCTCCATCGCCCGGGCCACATAGTTGGCGACTTCCAACGGGTGGATTTGCCCGCCGAAGAGCCGGGCGAACGTCCCCTCTACCCATTGTTCTGCCAGAGCCTCAAAGCGCGCAATGCGGTTCATACAGGAGAAATTTTATGCCAGGCCCTGCCGATTGTCAAGCCGTTTGCGAAGCCCCTACCGATGGGGTATAATACCGTCATCCGAGATAGGAGGAAGAGATGCGCACCTTGATGGTCACCGGAGGGGCTGGGTTCATCGGCTCTAACTTTGTCCGCTATATGCTCCAGAAATATCCGGATTATCGCGTCGTCGTCTACGACAAATTGACCTACGCGGGCAACCTGGCCAATCTCAAAGATGTGGCGGAGAACTTCGCGGGGCGGTATGCCTTCGTCCACGCCGACATTTGTGATGCTGAGAAGGTGCGGGAGACCATCCGCGCTTTCGGGGTGGATACCATTGTCAACTTCGCTGCCGCCACTCATGTGGACCGGTCTCTCATGGAACCGGACGAATTCATCCGCACCGACGTCTTCGGCACCTACGTGCTGCTGGAGGCGGCGAAGGAGTTCGGGCTGGAACGGTACCACCAGGTGAGCACGGACGAAGTGTACGGGGAGATTCTGGAGGGACGGGCGAAGGAGACGGACCCCCTGCACACCCGCAGCCCGTATTCAGCCTCCAAAGCAGGCGGCGACCTGCTCTGTATCGCCTATTACACCAGTTTCGGGGTCCCGGTAACCATCACGCGCGGCTCCAACAACATCGGCCCGTACCAGTACCCGGAGAAGGTGGTACCGCTCTTCATCACCAACGCGATAGATGACCAACCGCTGCCGCTCTACGGCGACGGCTCCCAGATGCGGGACTATCAGTACGTTCTGGACCACTGCGAAGGAATAGACATTGTGCTCCACCGGGGCCAGCCGGGCGAGGTCTACAACCTGGGCACCGGCGTGGAGACGCGCAACATAGATATGGCGCGTGCCATACTGGACCTGCTGGGGAAGCCGTATTCGCTCATCCAGCCGGTGCGGGACCGTCCCGGCCACGACCGCCGTTACGCGCTGGACATCAGCAAAATCCGCGCGCTGGGATGGGAATCGTCCCATACCTTCGCAGAGGCACTGGAGAAGACGGTGCGCTGGTACGTGGAGAACGAATGGTGGTGGCGGCCCATCAAGAGCGGCGAGCACTACCGGGAATACTACCGGCGGCAGTATGAGGGCCGGGAGATTCGGCAGGAGGTTCGTTAACTGCAAAGGCGCAGAGGGTGCAGGGCAGAAATCAGTGAAGGGCATATCTTTACTCAAATCCTTCGTCCGGGCCTGCAAGGAGTTTGACCTGCTGGCAGAGGGCGACCGGGTGGCAGTGGCCCTCTCCGGCGGCAAAGATAGCGCCAGTCTCCTGGACCTGATGCTCCGTTACCGGGAGCGGGCCGGTTTTTTCTACGAAGTAGTCGCCATCCACGTCGTGGGTACCGCCGCCGGATTCCCCGACCTGACCGGGATGCTGGCCCCCTGGCTGGAGGCGCGCGGAGTGGACTACCGCTTCGTCCCGCTGGAACTCCCGCCGGAGGAACCGCTGCCGCTCAACTGCTTCCGCTGTTCCTGGAACCGCCGCAAGGCGCTTTTCCTGGCCGCCGACGCCCTGGACTGCAACAAACTGGCCCTCGGCCACCACGCCGACGACGCCGCCGTCACCGCGCTGATGAACCTGCTCTTCACGGGCCGGCTGGAGACTCTGGAGCCGAAGGTGGAATTCTTTGGTGGACGATTCACCGTGATCCGGCCCCTCATCTACATTCCGGCTAAAGACCTGGCCGCCTACGCGCGGGCCTTGGACTTCCCGTTGGCCCCGCCTTGCCCGTACGGGCGGGACGCCAATCGTCAGAAAATAGAGGACTTCCTGCGCAGTTTCGGCCCTCGCCAGCAGGCCCATATTCGCGCCAATTTATGGAGAGCCGCTACCGAGGGGAAAGATGAGCCTTTGTTTATAAATGCGGCACCGAACGAAGTGAAGGGCCGATTCTAACAGAGTTTTGCGGAGGGACGATGAGGACTGTCGCACTTCGCTACCCGGAGGAACTGATATCAGCCGTCCAGACCACACCGGAAGAACTGGAGGCGCAAATCCGGCTGATGGCGGCCCTGAAAATGTTTGAACTGGGCAAACTATCCTCAGGAAAGGCCGCGGAACTGGCCGGTCTCTCCCGCGCTGAATTCTTTGAAATGTGCGGCCGCTATCGGGTATCCATATTCAACTATTCCCCTGAAGAACTCTCCGACGAAATAGAGGCTGATGTAGATGCTCGGGCTAAAGCCGCAGGGCTCATCCCTTCCGTTCACGACGCGCTGGAGGAGATCCGTCTTCATGGCTACTGGCTATCCGACGCTGTGCTGGAGGCCGCTACCCGCCAGGCCGGAGAAACCGACGATTAACCTGACCTGCTCTCGCCGCTTTTCTGGCCTGCCCGTCTACTTGACTACTCGTCTACTCTGAGATGCGCCTCCAACGTCTGGAACTTCAGGGCTATAAATCCTTCGCCGACCGGACGGAGTTTGTCTTCCCGACCGGCATCACGGCCATTGTCGGCCCCAACGGGTCCGGCAAATCCAACATCGCCGACGCCATCCGCTGGGCCCTGGGCGAGCAGAGCCTGCGCCTCCTGCGCGGCAAGACCACCGAGGACATGATTTTCTCCGGCGGCGGCCGTCGGCCCCGCGCAGGAATGGCCCAGGTCCTCCTCACCCTGGATAACGGCGATGGCTGGCTCCCCCTGGATTTCGCCGAAGTGACCCTCGGGCGGCGCGCCTACCGCTCCGGCGAAAGTGAGTACCTGCTCAACGGCAACCGCGTCCGCCTGCGGGACCTGATGGACCTCCTGGCCGAAAGCGGTCTGGCCCAGCGCACCTACACCGTCATCGGCCAGGGGCTGGTGGATATGGCCCTCTCCCTCCAGCCCCAGGAGCGGCGCGCCCTCTTTGAGGAAGCCGCCGGTATCGCAGTTTACCGTGCCCGGCGGGAGGAATCGGCCGCCCAACTGGATGAGACGGAGCGCAACCTGGAGCGGGTGCGCGACCTCCTCGGCGAAATCGCCCCTCGCCTGAAGCGGCTGGAAGAGCAGATGGCCCGCTTTCAGGAGTACGAGCGGGTCTCCGGCTACCTGAAGCAACTCCAGCGGGCCTGGTACGGCTACCACTGGGGCCAGGCCCAGCAGGAACTGCAGCGAGCCCAGGAGCGGGCCCGCGCGGCCGAAGAGGCCCTGGCCGCCCGGCAGGCCGAGGCGGAAACGCTCGCCGCTCGCCTGGCCGGCCTGCGCCGCCGTCAGACCGAACTCCGCAACGACCTGCGGGACGCCTACCGGCTCGTTGCCGACCTCCACGAGCGTATGGACGCCGCTCAGCGGGAACTGGCCGCGCTGACCGAACGCTCCCGCCTGTTAGTCGTCCGGGAAGAAGAACTGCGCACGGAACTGGAGCCCCTCCAGACTCAGGAGACAGCCCAGGCAGAACGGGTGCGCGCGGCCCAGGCCCAGGAAGCGGAACTTCAGGAGCGGGTGACTGCACAGGAGGCCCGTGTCGCTGCGCTGGAGGCGGAACTGGCTGACCTGCGCCGCCAAGTCCGGGAGCGGGCCGCCTATCAGGACCGCATAGAGGCCGAATTGCGCACGCTGCGGGCCCGGCGGGACGAACTGGAAGCATCGTTGGCCCAGACCCGGGCCCTCCAGGCCCGTCTGGAGGCGGAAAGGGAACTCCTGGCCCGCATGCGGGACGAAATGGCCGGTCTGGCCGAAGGGACGCGCCGCCTGCTACAGGCCGGATTGCCGGGCGTTGTCGGACTGGTGAGCCAGATTCTGCGGGTGCCGCCGGAGTGGGAGCGGGCGGTGGAGGCCGCCCTGGGCCCGCGCCTGGAGGCCCTCGTGGTGGAGGATTGGGAGACGGTGCGGGCCGCGCGCCGCCTGCTGGGAGCAGATGGGCGGGCCATTCTGCTTCCGCTGACGGAAATCAACGTAGCGCAAGATTTGTCTTGCGCTACGCAAGGTAAATCTTGCACTACAATCGTTTCCTGCGAAGAGCGCTTCCAGCCCCTGGTGGATGCTTTGCTGGGACGGGTCTGGCTGGTGGAGGACCTGGAGGAGGCCCGCGCGCTGGCTCCGAGCCTGCCACCGGGGGGCCGGTGCGTCACCCGAGAGGGGGAAATCGTCGCCGCCGATGGGACGGTCACCGTCGGCCGCGCCGAGGGTGGCCTGCTGGCCCGGGAGCGGGCCTGGGGGGGACTGCCCGG
>DAOTWK010000463.1:0-1849 GCA_034435815.1 Anaerolineae bacterium
CCACCACGATTTCCACATTCTCCAGGCGGCTCCGGAAGACCTCCGGCAGCGCCTCCAGCGCTTCGGCGACCAATTGTTCAAACAAAACCTCTTCCATCGCTTACCCTCGGACTCCATTATACCCGGAGGAAGGAGAATGGGAAGCCGGCGCGTTCTTTCATGCGCAATATTGCCGGGAAGTGGTGTGCATCCGGCGGAGAAGATGAACTTCACCGAGCGCTGCGAATACCCGGCCATTATGCATCGGCGTTACAAAGGACTTCCTAAATAAGGAGCGATCAGTCCTTTCGGACGAGACGGAGGCTATTACTGAATTCCACTGGAAGTCCCTCATCCGTTGCCTGATACAGTGATCGGGTGATGGAGGACGCCAGCATGTCTTCTGTCACATCCCCTTTCCTCTCCGGGAACCCATCCCGACAACAGGAGCGGGTTTTCAAAGCCCACTGCTCACATACTGGCTTGACGCGCCCGCGCGCTTCTTGGACTTTACCCCCATCCTTGGGTAGGATTGCAGAAAACTGTAGTTGACGTCGGGGGAGCTCTGAAAGGCCCGGGCGCAGACGTCCGAGCCGGAAGGCTGTTTCCCGACGAAATGGGGATACACCCCGGCTGCTGCATCGTTTTGCTTTTCCCGTTCTCTGTATTAAAATACTTCTCCGCAATAGTCGGAGCGTTCCAAATCCCTTGGCAGGAGGCAGACCCGATGAACCTCTCTATATGGCGCAAGGCGCTTACTGTGATTCCCGAAGTCACCAAAGAGGAATGGGAGCGCCTGGACCTGGTCTCCCGCTGGCTCATCAGCACGCGTGCAGCGGTTCTGCTGATGACTTTCCTCTCAGCGGTTCTGGCCGGTATCTTCGCCCTGCGGGATGGGTATCCCGTCAGCCTCTGGGCGTGGGCCGTACTGATCCTTGGCCTGGTGCTGGCCCACGCCGCCAACAATCTCTTCAACGACTATACCGACTATGTGCGCGGCGTGGACCAAGACAACTATTACCGTACCCAGTATGGTCCGCAACCCATCGCCAGCGGCTTGATGACGCGCCGGCAGCATCTGACCTATTTTGTCGTCACCGGATTGCTGGCGCTAACCTGTGGTCTGGTCCTTCTGGGATGGCGGAGGTGGGATCCCTTCATCTGGCTCTTGCTGGGCCTGGGGGCCTTCTTCGTGCTCTTCTACACCTGGCCCCTCAAGTACCTGGCTCTGGGCGAACTGGCGGTCTTCGTCGTCTGGGGCCCCCTGATGATCGGGGGCGGCTACTACGTCCTGACCGGCCAATGGAACTGGCTGGTGGTTCTGACCAGCCTGCCCTACACACTGGGGGTGACCACAGTTCTGCTGGGCAAGCACATTGACAAACTGGCGATGGACCGGGAGAAGCGGATCTACACGTTGCCGGTCGTTATCGGGGAGAAGGCCGCGCGGTACCTGATGCTGGGGATGATGATTCTCTCCTACGTATTGGTCGTGGGGATGGTGGTGGCGAAGGCCTTCACCCCAGTGATGCTGGTGGTCGTTTTGGCGCTGCCGACTTTGCGCAAACTGTATCCGATGATGCTTCGGCCCAAGCCGGAGACCTGTCCACCCGGTTTCCCAGAGGGACAAGGCGGATGGCCTCTTTACTTCGCCCCCATCGCTTTTGTCAACAACCGGGCCTTCGGGATCTGGTTCCTGTTGGGGCTGCTGGTGGACACAGCGTTGAAGGTCTTCGTGCTGCGGTAGACAGGGCTCGGGGCGAGCGTTTGCCGCAGTGATGGGGAGATGAGGGCCGGGGCGGCCCGCACAGGCGGGCCACCGCCGTAATGGGCGCGGGGGCGGACGTGCCAGGCACTTCCAAAAGTGCCT